>JAKISF010000037.1 GCA_021648725.1 Bacteroidales bacterium
AAATAACATACACATTACCCGAATCCAAACATACGAAATCTAAATTATTAAAAATGGATGACGAACAAGCCGAACTTTTTCAAATTATAATGAAAAATTTTTAGGGTGTCTCAAAAATCAAAACAGGTGAAAACCAATGCTTAATTTACGACACAGCAAATGTTAGTTGTTATGTTGCAAGATTTCTGCTTTAAAAAAGGTTTAATTGTTTTTTCGCATCTTTGTGGAAATTTGCAAGCTTTTCGACTGCCTCTTTCAGCGTTTCATCTGTTTTTGCAAAACAGAACCTTAGTGTCTTTGTATTTTCTTCATTATGATAAAATGAAGACATGGGTATTGCTGCAATACCGAACTTTTTAACCAAGCGTTCTGCCAATTGAAAGTCTGTTTCATCTGTATATTCAGAAAAATTTACGGTTTGAAAATATGTTCCGCCGGTTGGCCTTACACTAAAGCCTATGTTTGTTAACAAATGATTAAAGAAGTCTCGTTTCTTTTGATAAAAACTTGATAATTTTAAATATTCACCTTCCTTATCAATATATTCCGAAACAGCATATTGTATAGGAGTGTTAGCCGCAAAAACCGTAAATTGGTGAACTTTCCTTATCTCTTTCATTATATTTTCAGGTGCCATACAATATCCGAGCTTCCACCCGGTTGCATGATACATTTTTCCGAAAGAGTAAACAATAATGCTTCTTTCTGCAAGTTCGGGGTATTTTGCAATACTGTTATGTTGTTTATTGTCAAAAATTATATGCTCATAAACCTCATCACTTAAAATTAATATCTTTGTTCCCGAAACAACTTTTTTCAACATTAACATATCCTCATTTGAGAAAACCTTACCCGAAGGGTTTTGCGGTGTGTTAATTATAATTAATCTTGTTTTTGAATTTACGGTTTTATTAACCTCCTCCCAGTCTACTGAAAAATCCGGATATTTAAGTTTTATATAAACAGGGCGCCCCCCGTTTAACTTTACAACCGGAGCATAACTGTCATAAGCGGGTTCAAAAATTATTACCTCATCTCCGTCATTTACAACTGTTGATATTGCAGAATGCAGTGCTTGTGTTCCTCCTGCTGTAATGGTAATTTCTGTTTCAGGCTTATATTTTTTTCCGTATAACTTTTCTGTTTTTGCAGATAATTTTTTTCTTAACGCCAATACTCCTGCCATCGGAGCATATTGGTTATTCCCTTCTTTCATTGATTTATTTACCAATGAAATTAATTCGTTTGAAACATTAAAGTTCGGAAAACCTTGAGATAAGTTAACGGCACCACATTCTGATGCCATTTGTGACATAACTGCAAAAACAGATGTCTTAATATTAGGAACCTTTGGTTTTATCATTTAAAAAATTGAACGGCAAATGTAAAAATTAATATTACACCGGGAGTATTTTTTCTGCAAAAACAATGAAGTTTTATTTAAATTGTGATTTTACAAATTTTAAATATCAAGACAAATAAACTAATGAAAATATATAAATATGACAATTATCATGTTATATATTTGCAAAAAGGTATATTTTTGGGGGAAATAATAAAAATGGAAAAAAAAGTAGGAATTAGTTTAGAAAGATTGGAAAATGCTGCAACAATGCTTAAAGCAATGGCACACCCTATGAGGGTTGCAATATTAAATTTGCTAAATAACGGAAAAAAACTCACAGTTTCCGAAATACACCAAACCCTTAATATTGAGCAATCTACAACATCACACCATCTTGGTATTTTAAAAGATAAAGGTGTTTTAAAATCAGAGAGACGCGGTAAAAACTCATATTACTTTTTAAAAAATAAAAACTTAGAACATATAATAAATTGTTTAAATAAATGTACGGATTGTGATAATTAATACAATTAATTACCATTTCAAAAATAAAACCGCAATTAATCCTGCGGTTTTTTTATTTTTGCATAAAAATATAAAATGAACAAAACACGAGTTACAAAGCAATTTAATTTTGAAAGTGCACACGCCCTTTGGAATTACGACGGGAAATGTAAAAATATTCACGGACATACATACAAGCTTTTTGTTACGGTTATCGGTACACCGATTAATGATAATACAAACCATAAATTCGGGATGGTTATTGACTTCGGAGACTTAAAAAAAATCGTAAAAACACATATTGTTGATGTTTTTGACCATGCTGTTATTTTAAACGAAAAAGCACCATACAAAAATTTTATCGGTGTTCCTGAAATGTTCGAACGGTTTATTGCAACTAAATACCAACCGACTTGCGAAAACATGGTCATTCATTTTGCAGAAATAATAAAAAACCATCTTCCGAAAGAAGTTTCCTTGTCTTCCGTAAGGCTGTACGAAACCGAAACATCCTATGCCGAATGGTTTGCTTCGGATAATTAATTTTATTTTCTCGGAAGAATTCTATTTTCTAATTTACCAAAAACAATGAGCAACGAAAAAAAACTATTCCTTCTTGATGCTTATGCGCTGATATTCAGAGCATATTATGCATTTATAAAAAATCCGCGATATAATTCCAAAGGACTGAACACTTCTGCAGTTCTCGGATTTACGAATACTCTTGATGAAATCCTGAGAAAAGAAAAACCGACACATATTGCCGTTGTTTTTGACCCGCCGACAGGTAATTTCAGAAGCGAGATTTTTCCTGAATACAAGGCTCACAGAGATGCAACTCCGGAAGATATCATAAAGTCCGTACCGCATATTAAAAACATTATAAGTGCATTTAACATTCCTATTTATGAAATCCCCGGATTTGAAGCCGACGATACAATAGGAACACTTGCAAAAAAAGCCGAACTAGCCGGGTTTACTACTTATATGATGACACCCGATAAAGACTTCGGACAATTGGTTTCGGACAAAATATTTATGTATAAACCGAAACGCAGCGGAAATGATGCGGAAGTTCTCGGGAAAAAAGAAATTTGCGAAAAATACGGTATTGAAAGCCCCGAACAAGTAATTGATATTCTCGCAATTTGGGGCGATACCGCTGATAATATCCCCGGCATTCCGGGCGTAGGTGAAAAGACTTCAATGAAGTTAATTCAGAAATATAAAACGGTTGACGGTATTTACGAACATCTTAATGAGCTAAAAGGCAAACAAAAAGAAAATGTTGAAAACAGCAAAGATTTAGTTAAACTTTCAAAAGAACTTGTAACCATATCATTAGAAGTTCCGGTTGAACTTAATGAAGCCGAACTTGAAATAAACAAACCCGATTATTTAAAATTAGGAGAGCTTTTTAAAATGCTTGAATTTACCGCTTTGGCAAAACGAATTATTCCCGGAAAACAAGAAGTTGTTTCGCAGGGAAGTCTTTTCGGCGATACCGAAACAAGGGCAGAGCAAAACACAAGTACGGAAAGCTATGATAATTTTAAAGATATTTACAATTCAGAGCATAACTATTTACTTATTGAAACAGAAGAAGAAATTAAAAATCTTGTTTCAAAATTAGGGAAAACAAAAGAATTTTGCTTTGATACGGAAACAACCGGAATCGACCCGCACATTGCAGAACTTGTCGGAATTTCGTTTTCTTACAGAAAATATGAAGCATATTATATCCCCTTTTCGGAAGATATTGAAAAAACAAAATCAAAACTTTCGTTATTAAAATCTGTTTTGGAAAATTCGGCAATAAAAAAAATAGGGCAAAACATTAAGTATGACATTATTGTGCTTGCAAATTACGATATAAAAGTCTCAGGAAAACTTTTTGACACAATGCTTGCTCATTATTTGCTCGAACCGGCTAAAAGGCATAATATGACCGTATTAGCAGAAACTTACTTGAATTATTCCCCGGTTTCCATTGAAACTTTAATCGGGAAAAAAGGTAAAAATCAACTTTCGATGAGAGCGGTTTCGGTTGAGACGGTTAAAGAATATGCCGGCGAAGATGCAGATATAACTTTGAGGTTAAAAGAGGTTTTGGAAAAAGAACTTGAAAAAGACGAAAAACTAAAAAAACTTGCGGAAGAAGTTGAGTTTCCTTTGGTTTATGTTCTTGCCGATATGGAAAAAAACGGCGTAAAAATAGGTACGGAACAGCTTAAAAATTACGAAAAAGAGCTTACGGAAAGGATTGAAAAAACAGAAAGTAAAATTTACGAGCTTGCCGGCACAAAGTTTAATATTGCATCTCCCAAGCAAATGGGGATTATTCTTTTTGAAACATTAAAAATTACGGATAAACCGAAAAAAACCAAAACCGGACAATACGCAACAGGAGAGGAAGAGTTGCAAAAATTAAAAGATAAACACGAAATTATAAACTTAATTTTGGATTACAGAGGTTTGGCAAAACTTCTTTCAACCTATGTAAAAGCATTGCCGGAATTAATTAATCCAAAAACCGGGAAAATACACACATCATACAATCAGGCTGTCACAGCAACGGGAAGATTAAGTTCAACCAACCCGAATTTGCAAAACATTCCGATAAGAACCGAAGACGGTAAAAGAATAAGAGAAGCATTTATTCCTTCCGACAAGGAGCATATTTTATTTGCGGCGGATTATTCGCAAATAGAATTGCGGATTATGGCACATCTAAGCCAAGACAAAAATATGCTTACAGCGTTCAATAATAAAGAAGATATTCACACCTCAACAGCAGCAAAAATTTTCGGTGTTAAGCTTGGGGATGTTACAAAAGAAATGAGAGGCAAAGCAAAATCTGCTAATTTCGGAATTATTTACGGTATTTCTGCGTTTGGTTTATCCCAAAATTTAAGTATCCCGCGTTCGGAAGCAAAGGAATTGATTGACAGCTATTTCGCAACTTATCCGGATGTAAAGGCTTATATGGATGAAAGTATAAAAGTTGCAAGAGAAAAGGGATATGTTTCAACAATATTAGGCAGAAAACGGCAATTGTTGAATATTAATTCAAGAAATTCGCTTTTGCGAGGCAATGACGAACGAAATGCCATAAATGCCCCAATACAAGGTACGGCAGCGGATATTATTAAAATTGCAATGATTAATTGTTTTAACCGGCTTAAAAAAGAAAAGATAAAGACAATGCCGGTTCTGCAAGTACACGATGAGTTGGTTTTTGATGTTCCGAAAAGTGAACTTGAAAAAACAAAGCAAATAGTTATTGAAGAAATGGAAAATGCCGTTAAACTATCGGTTGATTTGATTGTTGATACAAATTTTGGGGAGAATTGGTTGGCGGCTCATTAAGAGGTTCAAAAAGGAGAAGGTTTTAACTCGTTTCTCAAATAAAAAAATTTTGTGAGTTGGCATCAATAAAAAAGTTTAAGAACATAACATTAATAATTCTTGCCGGGGGAAAAAGCTCCCGAATGGGAACAGATAAAGCTTTGCTTAAGTTTCAGGGAAAAACTTTTGTTCAAATTCTTTATGATAATTTAAACGGAATTTGCAAAGAGGTTATTATAAGTTCAAATAACCGAAAAGTTAAAGTGAGCGGAGCAAAAACAATTCCTGATGAAATTGCGAATATCGGTCCGACCGGCGGACTTTATACCTGCCTGAAACAAATAAAAACAGATTATGCATTTGTCGTAACGGTTGACACTCCTTTTGTTTCTGTCGATTTGCTTTCCGAAATTTATTCGAAAATTGCCGGTTATGATGTCGTTATTATTGAGCAGAATAACAAAATTCATCCTTTAATCGGTGTTTATCACAAAAATATAATTAAGCTTTTGGAAACGGAAATTGAAGAAAAAAAATATAAAGTAATGAAGGTGGTTGAAAAAACTAAACACAGAATTATTTCTGTAAGCGGAAAATATAAAGGTGAACTTTTTAATATTAATAGCCGCAAAGATTTTGACAAACTTAATACCTAAAAAAAGAGTATGACCCGAAATGAAACATAACAGGTCAATACTCAAAATCAAACGTACAAGGAAAGTTTTATGCTTTTTTATTCAATTGTGTCATATTCAATTAACTCAAAATTTATTTCAACAATATCGTTAAATTCTTCTCCGGCTTCTTCCATATCTTCATCGTCTTCCAAATAATACCAAAGTATTTCAATGTCAAACCCGGCTTCACTGATATCTTCCAGTTTAAAGAAAATATCTAACAACATTTTTGCCGATGCCGTGTTAAAATATTCCAATTTCACTTCAAATTCAACCGCTTTCGTTAAACCGGCCTTATTAAAGTCTTCAAGCCACTTTAATAATGGTTGGTAAAAGGAATCAGCATCAGCAGGAAATGAGCGACCGGTCATTAAAAAAACATTATTGTCTTTATCAAAAATAACTCCGGGCGTATCTTGATTTCCCTTAATTTCTATTTTATCCGGAAACATATTTATTAGTTTTCAGACAAAAATACTAAACTTTTTTGTAAAAATACAAATATTATTCCGAATAGTCAAATTTAAACGACTTTTTTCTAATTTTTTATTAATTTAATCATTAATACCGGACAATAATAAGTTGTACTTGTCTTTGTTGTCTAAAATATTTTTTGCCTCATCAAGTTCTTTGTCAAATTTCAGTGCGAAAATTATTTGCCCTGTATTATAGTAATAACGACGAATTATTTCTGAATTAAGTATGGGCGTAATTTGAGGCTTATATAAAGTTAAGGCTTCGTTTTTATTTAGAACCAAGCACTTTCTTAAGTCATTTGTTTTTTTCAAAATATCCTTATTGAATTTCTCTTTTTGTGCTATTTTTAACAGTCTGTCCGCTAAAACTAAGCTTTCGGAGTTAAAGCGTATATTTTTATTAATAACATATTCCGTAAAATCATTATATGTTTTTTCTGAAATATTAAAGCTCTCAGCACTTTTTATTGAGTCGTTTTCATAAAAAAACTTTGTTGCAAAATCAAAGATAATACTGTTTTGAATTAATTGTTCCGTAAAACTGCTTAGGCTGTCATTCGGAACTTTAATATCCGGAATAATTCCTCCGCCGTCAAAAACAGTTCTTCCGGCTTTTGTTTTAAACTCTGAAATTAATGAATCGGGGATGTGGCCGATACTTCCGTCTTCATTTCTGTGTGAATAATCTATTGCTTGAATACACCTTCCGCTCGGAATGTAATATTTTGCGGTAGTAATTTTTATTCTTGTGTTATAACTTAATTTTCTTGTTGTTTGAACCAGCCCCTTTCCGAAAGACCTTTGTCCGATTATTACTGCCCTGTCAAGATCTTGTAATGCTCCGGCAACAATTTCTGAAGCAGATGCAGACCTGCTGTTTATCAATATTACAACCGGAATGTCAGGAAAAACAGGCTCACGTTGTGCTTTGTAAACATAATTCCACTGCGAAATTCTTCCTTTTGTTGAAACAATTTCGTTGCCTTTTCCGACAAATAAACTGACAATATTTACTGCTTCATTCAGTAAGCCGCCGGGGTTTCCTCTTAAATCTAAAATTACACCTTTTAATTCTGATTCGGAATTCATTTCCGCAAGTTTATTTTTAATTTCACCGCCTGCCCCGAATTTAAAGGCATTTAACTTTACATAAGCGTACTTATTATCTAATATTTCGGAATGAGGAATATTTTCAAGTGTAATTTTTTCTCTGGTAATGATTTTTTCTATATTTTTTGAACTTCCGAATCTTTTTACGGATATATTTATTTTACTTCCCGGCTCTCCTTTAAGTAAAGGTTTGATTTCGGAAATGTTTTTCTCGGAAATTTTAATACCGTTAATTGCAATAATTTCATCTCCGACTTTTAAACTTGCTTTATCTGCAGGAGAATTTTTGTGAATATTTGTTAATAAAAGTGCGTTATTCCGTTCAATTATCATTGCTCCGATTCCTCCGTATGCTCCGGTTGTCATAAATGTGTATTCTTCCATTTGTGATTCGGAATAAAAAACAGTGTAAGGATCAAGTTTCTCCAAAAACTCTGTCGTACTTTCATTAATCAATTTGCTGATATCTGCATCATCAACATAAAAAAGCCTAATTTCTCGAATTACATTATGAAATATGTCAAAACTTTTTGCAATTTCGAAATCATCACCATCGTCTAAAACTTTAAAACTAAAAACAGATAATAATGCTATTGAAAAAAGAGATATGTAAATAAGTGCTCTTTTATTAATTCTTTTTTTCATAATTTTTTTGAATGTTTTTTATTTAAATGATGCTATTCCGGTAATATCCATACCGGTAATGAGCAAATGAATATCGTGTGTTCCTTCGTAAGTAATGACTGATTCTAAATTCATCATGTGTCGCATTACGGGATAGTCGCCGGAAATTCCCATTGCTCCGAGAATTTGTCTACTTTCTCTTGCAACCTTTAAAGCCGTATTAACATTGTTCCTTTTAACCATTGATATTTGTGCAGGAGTTGCTTTATCTTCATTTTTTAATTGCCCGACTCTTAATGCCATTAATTGTGCAGAGGTTAGTTCCGTGAGCATTTCTGCCAATTTTTTTTGTGTTAATTGAAAACTTGCAATCGGTTTTTTAAATTGTCTTCTTTCTAATGAATATTGTAATGCCGTATTAAAGCAATCAAAACCGGCACCCAAAACACCCCATGCAATTCCGTATCTTGCAGAATTTAAACACATCATAGGTCCTTTTAGTCCGGAAATATTCGGCAGAAGGTTTTTTTTCGGAACTTTTACATTGTCAAAAACAAGCTCTCCCGTTGAAGATGCTCTTAAAGACCACTTTTTATGAGTTTCCGGAGTTGTAAATCCTTGCATATTTCTTTCGACAATTAACCCTTTTACTTTTCTTTCTTCATTTTTTGCCCAAACAATTGCAATATCACAAACCGGAGAGTTTGTAATCCACATTTTTGCTCCGTTCAATAAATAGTAATCTCCTTTGTCGGAAAATTTTGTTTCCATGCTTCCGGGGTCAGAGCCGTGATTAGGTTCTGTCAAGCCGAATGCTCCGACAATTTCACCACTTGCTAACTTCGGTAAATATTTTTGCTTTTGCTCCTCTGTTCCGAATTCATAAATCGGGTACATAACCAAGGAAGATTGTACGGATGCCGTTGAGCGAATTGATGTATCACCTCTTTCAAGTTCCTGCATAATTATTCCGTATGCAATTTGGTCTAACCCGGCACCGCCGTATTTTTCAGGGATAAAGGAACCCAATGCACCGAGTTCTCCCATTTGTTTTGTAAGATAATGCAGTGCTTTGTGTTTATGATTGGCTTCATCAATAACCGGCTTAACTTCTTTGTTAACCCAGTCTTTAATTGATGTTCTTATTAATTTGTGTTCGTCAGTTAATAATTCGTCTGTATTCAGATAATCCGTAATCATTCTCTTTTTAGTTTAAAAAGACAAATATATCGTATAAATCTGATTTTTCAACACATTGATTTAAATGTTTTTGAACGGTTAGATGTATTGAATGTCGAAATATTAATCTATATCATCAAAATAATCTTCAATATTATCTTCTTCATCTTCATTTGTAACAGAAATACATTCAAATTCTAAATCAAGAATGTTTTCAAACTCTTGTCCCGCCTCCTCTAAATCTTCATCGCCTTCAGGGTAAAACCATCTTATTTTTACATCATGCCCGGAAAAAGACAAATCTTCCATTTTGGACATAATTAAATAAAAAACTTTTGCAGACACAGTATTAAAATATGCCATTTTAAACTCTAAGGTTGTACTTTTCAAAGGGTTTTCTTTATACTTATCAAACCAGCTAAATACCGGCTCGAAAAACTCACTTGCATCTTCGGGACAGGAGTGTCCCGTAATTTGGAATGTTCCTGATTGTTTATCTAACAATATACCCGGTAATAAATCTTTTGATTCGTATAATAATACTTCCACAATAAACTATTTTAATGTTTTAAATATTTTTTTATTCAATTAAATATATATACGCAAAATTTAAGTCAATGTTTCAAGTTTTTTTTCTAAGTTTAATATTTTTGTGTGCAATTCGGCAGAAAATGTTTGTGTTTTTGAGACAATTTCCCGAAGTAATAATAAAGATTTTGAATAGTATGTTTTTCTTTTGTCGGTATTAACGTTGTAAAAACTTCCGGTTTCAAACAAAACATCACTAAACTTTTCATAAAGAAGAGTGTTGTTAATAAGTTTTTCAGAAACAATGCTCAAAAAATCAACATTATTACGATTTATTAATTCGTCAATTTTAATCCCTAACTCGGAAAAAAGTTGCTCTTTAACGGTATCATACTTCTCAAAATCATTGTTTGATTTTAATCCGAACAAATCTGCTAAAATTTTCCCGAGAACCTTTCCGAGTTGTTCAATTTGTATCATCAAATAGTCTCTTTGAACAGTCATTTAAAAAAAATTGAAAGTTTTTAAAAGTTTTTAAATTACTAACAATTAGTAAAGAAACAGAAAAATAAGTAATTTTACATTCTTATAACACATTTAATTAAGCTTTCAGAATTTAAAAATGAACACAGATTGGTTTCTTATACCGTTTATTATTAATTTAGCTTTGATTGCATACGTTAAAGTTAACTACAAAGGTTATATAAAACAAATTCTTTTATCTTCTTTTAACTATAAAGCATCTGTGTCTGTATTTAAAGAAACTAAAAGCAATAAACCGAAGTCGGCTTATATTCTTTTTTTTATTTTTACAGTTTCGGGTATTATTTTTATATTTCAACTGTTTCGTAAGTTTTTACCCGATTTATCACTCAATCAAATTTTTTTAATTGCCGGAGCTTCGGTATTTGCTTTATTTGTTTTGACCTTTTTTAATAAGGTTTTAAACTATATTTCGGCAAACATTTTTTTACTTGATCGTTTAAGTAGGGAGTATAACTATAATATAAGTATTTTTAATCAATCTTTCGGAATTGTAATTTTCCCGATTACATTTTTAATTTCTTTCACGGAAGCCCCTAATATGTTCATATATACCGGTATTATTCTGTTTTCAACAATGTATTTATTAAGGGTTATTCGGCTAATAAAAATAAATTTTAACAAACAGGTCAATTTATTATACATGTTTTTGTACCTTTGCACTCTCGAAATAATACCTATATTATACATTGTTAAGTTTCTTATGTTGATATAGGTTGATTTTCAGCCTAATACTAACTTAAAACCTTTTGTTTTGAAAATAAAAAAAATTTTAGTTTCACAGCCAAAGCCCCAAAATGAAAAGTCTCCCTATTTCGATTTAGCAAAAAAATACAATGTAGATATTGATTTTATTCCTTTTATTGAGGTTCTGGGGCATGACGTAAGGGTATTCAGACAACAAAAAGTTAATATTCTGGAACATTCAGCTGTTATAATGACAAGCAAAACGGCAGTTGATAACTATTTCAGGCTTGCAGAAGAAATGAGATTAACAATTCCTGTTGCAATGAAGTTTTTTTGTGTAACAGAAAGTATTGCTTATTATCTGCAAAAATATATTACATACAGAAAAAGGAAGATTTTTTATTCAGAAAAGACTTTTGATGAGTTAATGGCAATTATGTCTAAACACAAGAATGAAAAGTTCCTACTTCCGGTTGCAAAAATTCATAAACCGACAATTGCAAAAAAGCTAAAAAAAGAGGGGTTTAGCTTTACAAAAGCTGTTATGTATGAAACCGTAAGTGCCGACCTTTCAAACCTATCAGATATTTATTATGATGTTATAGTCTTTTTCAGTCCGGCAGGAATAAGTTCTTTATTTGATAACTTCCCGAAATTTGAACAAAACGGCAAAATAATAGCATCCTTAGGAAAAACAACGGCAAATGCCGTAAAAAAAGCCGGGTTACGCTTAGATATTAATGCTCCTACAAAAGAATATCCTTCAATGACTATGGCTATTGAGAAATTTATAGCAGAAAATAATAAATGACAAAAAACAAACAATCTTTTTCAAAAAAAGAAAAAGTAAAAAGCAAAAAAGAGGTGTCCCGTATTTTTTCAGACGGGATATTTTTTTATTCTGATTTATTATCTGTCGGGGTTGCTGAAAGTAACGATAAAAATCAAATGTGTCATAAATTTGCCGCGAGTGTTCCGAAAAAGCTTTTTAAATCGGCAGTAAAAAGAAATAAAATAAAGCGACTTATTCGTGAGTCTTTAAGATTAAACAAACAGATTTTTTCTGAGAATGTTAAACAAAAAAAAACATTCTATAATTTAATGTTTATTTATAAAAGCAGAAAAATTACAACATTTCACACCGTTCAAAAAGGTGTTATCCTTTTACTAAAAAAAATATCCGAATATTAAACTACTTAACAAGTTGTCCGATAAATAATATGCTTCCGGTTGATTTTTCTTTAATTACGAAAATAAAAGGTTTGTTTGCCTTAAATATAACATTCTCATTCGGGTTTATTGAAGTAATTCTTTTCATAACAACAGCTGTTGCTGCTGCCGCTTCTGTCCCGGATTCGTCAACATTAATAAATGTTTGGTGAATAATTTTATCTATTTTAAGGTTTTTCTCGCAAGTCATTCCGGAAAAATCGGCATTATTTGAAAAAGCTCTTTTCATTCCGGCTTTAAGTAATATTTTTGCTAAATCGTTTTTATATTCAATTTTAAATTTTGGTAAAGACAAACTGACATTTCGGAATTCCGCTTTTTTTAATAAACTTTCAAAATAATTGTTATTTAACCTTTTTTTAACTGCATAGAATTGCGAAACTTTATCCGGTAATAAAATTATCATTGAAGCTTTTTCATTTTTATACGGAATTTCTAATAATTGAATGTTGCCTGCATGAATATATTTCATTCGCGAACTTGTGTGCATAAAGTCTTTGTTTACAGAGCCTTGCTGTGTGTAAAAAACGTCAGGTTTTGTAAGCTTTTTGTTAAATGCTTTACTCCATTCGGCAATGAAATATACAGCATTAACCAAAACAAGTTTTGTGTCATTATCTAACGCACTTTTGTCTAATAAATCATTTATTTTTTTATTTGTTTTTTTTGAGACCCATTTGTTAATTTTAAGTCTTGCCTTTTCTCTTTCTTTTTCATCTTTAAAGTTTACAGACTCAACAGGTGCATTATAATATTTTTTAATTGTGGTGAAAAAAGAATCTAAAAATTCAAAATCATTTTGTGCCCATAAAGAATTTGCAATATTAAACGTATATTTCTTTTTATCTTTTGAATTTTGAGTCCTGTCAATAATGTCTTTAAAGCTTTGATTTATTTGCTCTTTATTATCAGGAAAACGAAGAACTTTTGCCATTTCTTTTCGCGTTTTTTCTTTTGCTCCTTCATAGGTCATCGCCAATGCAGAAGAAACGCTGAAAGGAGAAATAAACAAATTTTTATTGTCTGTTTCAATATAATTATATAAATCAAAACAAAACCGGTTATTATTCTCAACTTGCGTTGAAAAGTTTTGTGCCGTTCCGATTTTAAAAAACAGTAATGCAAAGACTGTTATAAATATTACTTTTTGATATTTCATCATATTTTAGTTTTGTTCAATACCGTGGTTAGGTTTTGTGCCTTTTTCCGCAAACTTATTCTGCGACACACTAAAAAAATTCTGTATAAACAATAAAGGATTGTTTAAAAACTATTATATTTTTGCAATTTACAAATTTTAAACAACCTGACAAATGAAAAATATTTTTAAAACAAGCTCAATATTATTTTTTATTATAATTTCTTTATTCGCATGTAACGATACAAATGAGAAAAAAGAAGTTCAACCGGAAAATAAAAATGTTGTCGAACAAACTGGTGATAATCAAAGCAATAGCAATGAAATTAAAGGTGCAAAAATTGAGGATGCAAACTTTATTGTTCTGGAAACAGAGTTCGGGAATATGAAAATTAAACTTTACGATGAAACACCGAAGCATAAAAAAAACTTCTTAAAACTTGCAAGCGAAGGTTTTTTTAATGACTTATTATTCCATCGAGTAATCAAAGATTTTATGATTCAGGGCGGAGATCCTGATTCAAAAAATGCAACACAAGGAACAATGCTCGGAAACGGAGGTCCCGGTTATCAAATAGAGGCAGAGTTTAATGACTCTTTGTTCCATAAAAAAGGTGTAATTGCTGCAGCAAGAGAAGGAGACAGAATAAACCCCGAAAAAAAATCTTCAGGTTCTCAGTTTTATATTGTTCAAGGAAAAAAATATACAGACGAAGAGTTAAATTATATGGAAGAGCAATCATCTGCACAAAGCTATATTTTAAACCACGAAGATATTTTTATGCAACTGCAAGAATTACAAAATAAAAGAGATAATAGTGCAATTGATAAGCTTTTTGATGATGTTATAAATAAAAAAGATTTTGTTTTAATTAAAATTCCTGATTTTAAAAGAACTGCCTATAAAGAAATCGGAGGAACACCGTTTTTAGATAATAATTATACGGTTTTCGGAGAAGTTATTGAGGGGTTGGATGTTATTGATAAAATTGCAAATGCACAAACAGACAAAAACGACAGACCTACAAAAGATATCAAAATGAAAATCAAACTTGTAAAGGAGTAAAAGTTAACAATATAAGCGAAATGTTAGAAAAAGCAAAAGAACTATTAAAAGAAGCAGAAAAATTTATCTCTTCCGATACTGAAAAAATTGAAGAGTTCAGAATTAAATTCCTCTCAAAAAAAGGTGGTTTGGTAACTGAATTATTTAAAGAATTTAAAAGTGTTCCTAACGAACAAAAAAAAGAATTCGGGCAAGTTTTAAATAAGCTTAAAAATAATGTTGTTGACAAAGTTAACCAATTAAAAGCCGAGATTAAATCAAAAAATACGGTAAAAATAGGGTTAGACTTAAGTTTGCCCGGCGGAACACAAGTGCCGGGTTCAAGGCATCCCATTTCAATTGTGCGAAATGAAATTATTGAAATATTTACTCGTCTCGGCTTTACTATTTCAGAAGGTCCGGAAATTGAAGATGATTTGCATGTTTTTTCGGCATTAAACTTTCCTCCGGAGCATCCGGCAAGAGATATGCAAGATACTTTCTTTATTGAACAAAACCCGGATATTTTGCTTAGAACTCACACATCCTCCGTACAAGTCAGAGTTATGGATAATGAGAAACCTCCGATCAGAACAATTTCTCCGGGAAGAGTTTTCAGAAACGAAGCGATTTCTGCTCGAGCACATTGTATTTTTCATCAAATTGAAGGTCTGTATATTGACGAAAATGTTTCATTTGCCGATTTAAAACAAACTCTCGAATATTTTGCAAAAGAATTGTTCGGACAGAATACAAAAATCAGGTTACGCCCGTCCTACTTTCCGTTTACCGAACCTTCCGCAGAAGTTGATGTTTCTTGTTCTTTATGCGGCGGAAAAGGCTGTAATGTTTGTAAATATACCGGTTGGTTAGAAATACTCGGTTGCGGAATGGTTGATCCGAATGTTCTTGAATCAAATAATATCGACAGTGAAAAATATACCGGTTTTGCATTCGGAATGGGAATTGAAAGAATTACTATGCTGAAATACGGCATTAAAGACTTACGTTTATTTTTTGAAAACGATTTGCGTTTTTTGAAACAATTCAAATAGATCATATTTTAGATGAGAAAAAAAATTATTGAACTTGAAAAAATTTCAAAAGAACTTGAGCCTGATTTATCTGTTCGGTCTGCTTGGAATAAAAATGTTATAAATTATGCCGATAAGTTTTTAGATTCTGTAAATGAAATAAATACATTTAACAAATATGCCGAAGCCGAAATTAACAAAATTGACTTTGGAATCAACGAAAACCCTTCAGACATTGAAAGTGTTTTAAAGCAAGTTGAAAAAGACATTGACTTCCCCGGTTTAAACCCGGCATCCGGCGGACATCTCGGGTATATTCCCGGAGGAGGGACATTTGCAACATCTCTCGGAGATTATTTAGCTGCTGTTTTTAACAAATATGCCGGAATTTATTACGCCGGACCCGGAGCAGTTAAGTTGGAAAATACATTAATCAGGTGGATGTGTGAGCTTGTCGGTTTTCCGCAATCTTCTCTCGGAAACCTAACCTCAGGCGGTTCAATTGCAACATTAATTGCTGTAACAACTGCCCGAGATACAAAAAACATTACAAGTAAAAAAACAGAAAAGTCTGTTATTTATCTTACTGAACAGGTTCACCACTCTGCAAATAAAGCAATAAAAATTGCAGGTTTAAGAGAGGCGATTATAAGATATATTCCTGTTGTTGACAGCTTTAAGATGGATTACGTAAAGTTAAAGTTGTCAGTTAAGGAAGATATTACCTCCGGGCTAATTCCTTTTTTGATAATAGCTTCTGCAGGAACAACAGATACGGGAGCCGTTGACCCGCTTGATGAAATTGCAGACATAGCCTCAAAGCATAACATTTGGTTACACACAGATGCAGCATATGGCGGATTTTTTTTGTTGCTTGACTCGTTAAAAAGTAAATTTAAGGGTATTGAAAAATCTGATTCCGTAACCATTGACCCGCATAAAGGGCTGTTTTTGTCTTATGGTTTAGGGGCTGTTTTAATGAAAGATGTTAATGCGTTGAATGAAACCCACAGCTATCAGGCAAATTATATGCAAGATTTAATTGAAACACCGAATGAACCTTCTCCTGCGGATCTTTCTCCGGAACTGACGAAGCATTTCAGAGGATTAAGGATGTGGTTACCGCTGAAATTATACGGACTGAAACCTTTTAAGGCTGCTTTGGAAGAAAAAATATTACTGACACACTATTTCTATGAAGAGGTTCAAAAAATAGGTTTTGAAGTCGGTCCTTTTCCCGACTTGTCGGTAATGATTTATCGATACGTTCCCAAAACAGGAAATGCCGACAGTTTTAATCTTCAAATTATCGAAGAAGTTAAAAAAGACGGACGCGTGTTTTTATCCTCAACAAGAATAAAAGGAGAGGTTTGGTTGCGGCTTGCGGTTTTAAGTTTCAGAACTCGCTTATCAACAATTGACTTGGCACTTAAAATTTTAGATAAAACAATAAGAAAACTTTTCTAAATCCACTTAACTATTGCACAATCTTGTCTGTGAGCCAGTTTATCGTTTTTCGGGAAAAGCCTGAATGCATAATTTAGACTTCCCGGTTTTGCCGGAGTAAAAACAACTGTAAACTTGGCAACTGATGCTTCAACTCTTTCAAGTTTACATTCAATAACATCCGCTATTTTTAATTCGCCGGCACTGTTTGATTCGCTTATTACAAATTCAACACCGACATCTTCGACATTTAAGCCGTTTATATTAATAGCTAATTTGCACTTATAGGAATGCCCGGTAACAAGCATATTGTTTGTTATTTCAGATGTATCAACAGAAACAAAAGTTATTTTATTCCATTCACTTTTGATATTTTCTTTCCATGCAGCAACTTCTTTTATGATTTTGTTATTATCTGCCGTATTTCTCTTAAATATATTATATAATTTGGTGTAATATCTTTCATTATAATCATCAATCATTCTCTTGGTTGTAAATTCCGGGGCTATTTCTGCAATACATTTTTTTATGTGTTTTACCCATTCTCCCGGGATGTCTTTTTCATTGCGATTATAAAATAAAGGAATAATCTCGTCTTCCAGCGTTTTATATATTTGTTCTGCATCATATTCATTTTGCAAATCTTGATTTTTGTAAGTTTTTTCTTGTGATAATGCCCAACCGGCTCCTTTTTTATAACCTTCAACCCACCAACCGTCAAGAACACTGAAGTTTAACACACCGTTCATAACGGCTTTCATTCCGCTGGTTCCGGATGCCTCTAACGGTCGGACAGGAGTATTCAACCAAACATCAACACCTCTTACAAGTTCTTTTGCAAGGGAAATATCATAGTTTTCAAGAAAAATAATTTTGCCGATAAATTCAGGACGTTTAGATATTTCAACGATTTCCTTTATTATTGCTTGACCGCCGCCGTCGTTGGGATGTGCTTTGCCCGCAAAAATAAATTGAACAGGTTGTTTTGTGTTGTTTATAATATTATTTAACCTTTTCAAATCTCTGAACAACAGGTTTCCTCTTTTATATGTTGCGAAGCGTCTTGCAAAACCGATTGTCAGGGCATTTTGGTTTAGGGTATCTTTGATTTTTGCAATTTCTTTCGGATTTTCATTTCTTCTTACCCGAACAGTATCCATCACACTGTTTATATACTTAATAAGTTGCTTTTTTCTTGCTTTTCTTATTTCCCAGACATCTTCGGTCGGCACTTTGTATATTTTCGTAAAATCAGGAGTTCCGTCTTCTCCTTTTAACAGGTTTTGCCAATCTTCCGATGTCCACGTAGGATAATGAATCCCGTTTGTTACATACCCTATATGAAGTTCTTCCGGAAAATAATCTTTCCAAAAATTATTAAAAATTAATTTTCTTGAAACTTCTCCGTGCAACTTACTTACCCCATTGATATTCAGGGAGGTGTTTGCAGCCAAAATACTCATAGAGAATTTTTCGTCTTTTTTATCAGGGGTTTCTTTTCCTAGGTTTACAAAACGTTCCCAAGAAATTCCGAGACGATTCGGGTAGTCTCCCATATACTGCATCATTAAACTTTCACTAAATGCATCATGACCTGCCGGAACCGGTGTATGAGTTGTGAAAAGTGAAGATATTCTCACATATTCAAGAGCTTCGTTAAATGTAAACTGTTGCTCTTTCATGGCATTGCTTAGGCGTTCAATACTTGTAAAAGCTGCGTGCCCTTCGTTAAGGTGGTAAACATTTTGTTTAATATTCAATAATTTTAAAGCTCTTACACCGCCTATTCCGAGAATGATTTCCTGTCTTAATCGGTTTTCATTATCACCGCCGTATAACCTTTCGGTAATTTTTTTATCTCTGTCGTTGTTGTCGTTTCTGTCGGTATCAAGTAAGTATAATTTAATTCTGCCGACTTTTATTTTCCAAATTTGAATATATACTTTTCTTCCCTCCATTTCGGCAGTAACCGTAACAGCCTCTCCGGCATCATTTTTTACCAATTCTGCCGGCAAATCCATAAATCGCTGAGTTTCATATATTTCATCTTGGTCTCCCTGATTAGAAATTATTTGTTTAAAATAACCTTCTCGGTAAAAAAGACCTACGGCAATCATGTTATATTTAGAATCGCTTGCTTGTTTCAGATAATCTCCGGCCAATACTCCCAAGCCGCCGGAATAAATTTTCAGGATATTTGCCATTCCGTATTCCATACTGAAATATGCAATTGAAGGTAAGGTTTCGTCAAACTTTTGATTTGTATATTCTAAAAAATCAGAAATAACCTCATCATAAAGTTTAATAAAACCTACATCTTTTTCTAATTCTTCAAAGCGTTTATGACTTATTGTTTTCAGCATAGAAATCGGATCAATACAATCAGAAATAATTTCATCTTTACTGATATATTTGAAAAGTTCTATTGCTTTCGGATTCCATGACCACCAAATATTTTTTGATAACTTATCGAGTTCTTTCAGGCGACCTGAATAATGGGGTTGTACACTTATTGTTTTCCAGTTCGGCTTATTTTTTCCTTGTTTTTTCACTGATTTTTCTTTTTTAGAATTTAAAAACAAAAATATCGTATATTTTATTTTCCGCAAAAAAAGCACTCATTTGATAAGTGCAAACGTTATAGTTATTAAGCTTTCTGCCGATTTATAAATTTGATTTAATTTTTTTTACAATTTTTATAAACTCTTCTTTTGACAGCTTTAATTTCGGGTTTTTAATGTTTAATTCTGATTCGTTATTAAACGGTATTAAATGTATATGTGCATGAGGAACTTCGGTTCCGATTACTAACACTCCCACCCTAATACAATCAATGCTTTTATCTATTGCTTTTGCAACTTTTTTAGCAAAAATATGCAAAGCACCGATAAGTTCGTCTTCCAAATCAAATAAATAGTCAACTTCTTTTTTTGGAATTACTAATGTATGACCTTTAACAAGAGGGTTAATGTCCAGAAATGCATAAAAATTATCATCTTCTGTAATTTTAAAGGAAGGAATTTCGCCGTTTACAATTTTCGAGAATATTGTTGCCATTATTATAGTTTTAGAATGAGATTTCAAGAACTTCAAGTGTCATTATTCCTGCAGGAACAGAAATATCAACCTTGTCGCCTTTCTTTTTTCCCATTAATCCTTTTGCAATCGGAGTATCAACAGATATTTTCTTTTCTTTTAAATCTGCTTCACGTTCAGATACAATTGAGTATTCCATAATTGCTCCGGTTTTAACATTCTTAATTTTAACTTTATTCATTAGCTGAACGGAACCGGTATCAATTTTGGATTCATCAACAACACGGACATTCCCCAATATCCCTTGCAATTGAGATATTTTTGCTTCAAGCATCCCTTGTGCTTCTTTTGCTGCATCATACTCAGCATTTTCGGATAGGTCGCCTTTGTCTCTTGCTTCTGCAATTTGTTTTGATATTTTCGGTCTTTCGACAGAAGTAAGATGTTCTATTTCTTCTTTAAGTTTTTTTAAACCGTCTTCTGTTAAATAAGTTATTTTTGACATAACTGTTACATTAAAATTAACAATAAAAAAGAAAGAATCCCGACTAATTAAACAAAACAGGACTCTTTCATGTTGCAAATTTACAACAATTAATATTTATATGCAAGGGCTTTTTTTAAATCGCTGTTAATTGGCAATTAACATTATAAATTCTCTTTCTTTTTTAATATAATTGAGCTGACGATTTCATTTTTAAAGTCAATCGGTTGTTTTTTTGTTTTTTCATTTTGGGAAACCTCATCTTTTTCATTTTTAGCAAAATCAATACTGACAATATTTTGTGGATTTTCAATTTTCTTTTTTGTAATGTTTTTTAACATCTCATCAATATCAAACAGAGTATAGTCAGTACTGTTTTTTTTAGATTTAGTTTTTGGTGCGTTTTTTAGCTTGTGTTTATTTTTTTTATAATAAAACCAAAATGCCGTTCCTGCAATTACAATAAATATTATCCAAATTGAAATTATCATTTATGGTATCGTTTAGGATATTCGGAAGAATCGTGTTTGTTTTCGTTTTTTTCTTTCTTTTTCTTAAAAAGAGAACTGTATCTTTCTTTATCTCGTTCCTTCATTTTTTTGTCATTTTCTTTCATTCTTTCTTTTACGTTTTCACTTTGCAAAGCAAAACTTCTGCTTTTTCTTAATTTTAATAATTTTACGGTGAAATTCTCTTGCTTTTTTCTTGCTTTTTTAAAAATAAGCAGTTCAGAACCCTTCAGCCTCATTCCTTTTCCTTTATTTAAAACAACTCTTTCGTTATCGCTTAGCTCATACCTTCCTCTCAGACGTTCTTCTTTTCTGTCGTATTTAATTACAACTTTGTTTTTTCTGATTGCTTCTTTTTTTGCCTCTCTTTTATATCTTTTATTTACAATTTGGTATCTTCTTGCATCAGAAACAGAATCGGAAGGTGCTGTTTCAGACTTGTTTAACCTATCGTACTTTAAGGTTTTTTTATACCTGTTGTTTTGCCTTGTAATTAGTTTTTTTCTGTGTTTGAAGGGTTTGTTTCTTGCTCTTTTATAAATTAACTTTTCAAAGGGGTTTCTGTCTCTTTTTAAAGCTATTTCAACTTCTTTTTTTGTAAAAGCATATTTTTTCTTGTAATGTTCTTTGTCGTACGCATCCCAGGCCCTTAAAAGAGAGTCTTGCTCTTCAGCATTCATTTTAATCCATTTGCCCGGTCTTATTTTTTCAGGTTTTGCTCCGCCTCCTTTTGTCGTATCGTTTTTATTTTTCTTAAAAAGACTAAATTTTTCTTTCGTATTAATTGAATCGGAAACAACTGTTGTTGAATCAGAAGAAGAAATGCTGTCTCCGGGAATTGTGTCTTTTTTGTTTTTTCTTTTCAGGAAACTGAAAAAGCCGGTTTTTCTTTTTGGTGTATTTATACTGTCATCCGGCTCATCAATGTTTTCGTCTTCAATCTCTTTCTTGTCTTTTTTCTTAAGAAAATCAAACAATTTAAATTTACGCTCTTTTACCGGCGAAATAACAGAAACTGTATCCGAATTAACCTCCGTTTCACCATCTTCTTGTGCATAAAACGTAATTGAAGACAGTAAAATAAAAGTTATGAGCGTTATATTTTTAAATATTTTTGTAAATTGCATTATATTTCAAACGAAAAATATCACAAAATTAATACTAAGATTAGTAAAGAAAAGAAAATAATTATGAAAAAAAAACATTTCATCATAAAAACAGGTGTATTGGCTTTTGTTCTTGTTGCAGTATTAAGTTTTTTTTCGTGTGATGAAAACCAAAGCAAAATACCCACGGTATATGTTGATTTTTATGTTGATTTAACAAATCCGGCCTATAATAATTTAATAAACTTAGGCGGATATGTATATGTTACGGGCGGTGTAAACGGAATATTAATTTATCATTCATCTTTAGACGAATATCAAGCATATGAAAGGACTTGCCCGTATGATCCGGATTGCGGAAAGGTGTATGTTAATGAGCTTAATTTTAATGCCGTTGATTCTGTTTGTTGCGGCTCTGAATTTTCTCTGTTACTAAGCGGCACGGTATCCCAAGGACCTTCTGTATATCCTTTAAAAATGTATTCTTGCACTTTTGATATTAATACTAATACGCTGCATATTAAGAACTAAATTTTTATTCCTACAACTAAAATATCGTCAATTTGGGGAAAAAAATCCCCGTCACTATCTTTATGTGATTGCCACTCTTCAAGGGTTTCTTTTAGAACCCTTTTTTGTTCGGACATTTCCTTTTTATGGTTTTCAAACAACAGTTTTCGAAAATGTTTAGTTAAGAATTTTTTACCGTTTTTGCCTCCGAATTGATCTTGATAACCATCGGAATAAGCATAAATTATATCTTCTTTTTCTAAATCAATAATATGGTTTGTAAAGCTATCCTCTCTATGATAAATGCCGATAGGCATTTTATCGGCTTTAATAAGTTTTTCTTCTCCGTGCGATATCATATAAAGCGGATTATTTGCACCTGCATATTGTAATTTCATATTTTCGGTATCAATAATTAAAAGAACCATGTCCATTCCGTCTTTTTGTTCAAATTCTTTTCCGGTTTGTCCTAATGATTTTTTAACCTTATTTCGCAGTCTGTCAAGAATCTTTCCGGCATCATCAAATCTTGTTTTGGTAACAATTTCATTTAAGTAGGATATTCCGAGCATGCTCATAAATGCCCCCGGAACCCCGTGCCCGGTGCAATCGGCAATTGCAATAATTATATTTTCACCTATTTGTTTCATCCAATAAAAATCACCGCTTACGATATCTTTAGGTTTGTAAAAAATAAAAAAATCTTGTAAACCTGCTTCTTTTAAATTTATCGGCGGCATAACTACTTTCTGTATTCGCTCTGCATACTTAATGCTGTCAGTAATTTCTGTATTTTTTATTTCGATTTCTTGTTTTTGGCTGGTTATTTGAATGTTTGCTTTTTCAAGATATTCTTTTTGTGCTGATATTTCTTCATTTTGCTGGTTTAATTCATCGTTATTTTGTTCTATTTGTTCTTTTTGTGCTCTTAATTTTAAATTTTTCTTTCTTGCGGAAATTAAACTGTAAACAATTAGTGCCAATATAATTAAAACAAACCCGAACGTCCAAAGAAATCTTTTTTTCTCTTCATCTTGTTTTTCAATGGTTAATTGTTTTTTTTCATTTTGGATTTCAAGCAGTTGAATTTCTTTTTGTTTTTGCTTTTCTTTAATTTCTTTTTGTTTTAAAACTAAATCCTGAATTTGTTTTTCGTGTTCCAGTCCTTTAATTTCTTGCTCTTTTAAAAGTGTTTCCCTTTTTTGCCTTTCTAAAATTAAAGTTTTAAGAGCCATTTCTTTTTCCGACTTTGCAAGTTCCTTTTCTTTATTTAAAAGTTCTAATTCTTGTTCTCTTTTTTCAGCTTCTAACTTCATTTGCTTCAGCAACATATCCTTAATTTCCTCATCTGCTAATTTAACTTGCAGTTCCTTTTCCGATGTTTCAAGTTCATGTATTCTTTGAGAAAGCATTTGCTCATACATTCTTTGTTCAACCAATAATGAATCTCGTATATCTAAGTGTTTTTTATGAAAATCTAATGCTTTTTGGTAATCGTCAAGACCTTGCAAAATTGTAGAATAGGTTTTATAATTGTTTTTAAGAACTGCTTTGTCTTTTGATTTTTCGGCATCTTCAATTGATTCAATACTATATTCCGCAGCATTGTATAAATCATCCTTTTGATAATATACCAATGCTAAAATATTATTAATAACAGCTCTTTGTCTGTAATTTTTATCTTGATCGCAAATTGCTCTTGCCTTTAAAAATGTTGAAACCGACTCATCAACCTCTCCTTTGTTTTGGAGACAAACAGCAATGTTTGTTAAGTTTCGGGCTTTAAAAAGGTTGTTTGTTTCTTGTTCTCTCTCTGCCTTTTGAAATGCATTTAATGCAGATTTGTTATCTCCTGATTTTATGTATAAATAGCCGATATTATTCTGAACTGTTGCTTTATTTTGAGAATCGTTTTGCATTTTAAAAATTCCGTATAATTTTTTGTTGTAGTTAATTGCATCTTTATATCGGTTCTTTTTTTTTGAAACCTGTATTAAGTTTTTTAATGCCCCAATAATATTTGCAGTGTCTTCTTTTTCAACTGAAGAGGTGTAATTTTTTTCATAAAACGGTTTTGCTCCGTCATAATCGGACATCCTATAATATGCATTTCCTATATATTTGTTAATGTTTTGATTATATAAATATGTTCTTTCAGGTTTCGGAATAATGCTGTCACATAAAAAGAAATATTCTTTTGCTTTTTTATAAGCTCCTGCATTAAAATAAATTAAGGCAATTTTATAATATACAGAACTTAATGAAGATGTATTGTTCGTTTTTTTTAAATTTGATGTTGCTCGCAAAAAATATTGAACTGCAATTCTTTTTTCATTTTTAATCAAAAATATTTCTGCTGCCAGTCTGTTACATTCTGCTTCGATGTTTTCATCAGAGATTTGAGATGTGTAAGACAATGCTTTCCGGAGGTATTCAAGGGACTTATTATAGTCAGCTTTATTAAATTCAGCATCTGCAGAATCTTTAAGTTGAACCACATATTGTTCAAGATGATTTTGCCCGAAAAAATCAAAAAACAAAAATAATAACAAGGCTGTCGATATATATTTTACATTTATTCTCACAAATGATTAATTTAACAAAAATGTCATTCCGAATCTTATATTTCGCCCCAATTGCGGATTATATCTCAAATCAACATCATAACCGGTTCCGTCTATTCCTGTATATTCTTTATTCATAATATTAATTATTTTTAAATATAGGTTCAGATTTTTATGAAACCTGAAGCCTCCGACTATATCAACAGTAAAAAACCCGTTTGTTTCGGAATAATCACCAAAAATAAATGAGCCGTAGTTAATTCCGAATAAATCTTGAAATTTGCTCATCCAAGTTGTTTGAACCTTAATATATGTTCTTCTTGTCGGTTTTAAGGTAACATTTCCTTTACCTATATAAGACGGCATTGTTCTGAGAAACTTTATTACATCCCCTCCCGGCAAAACTTCTCTTCCCTTTGTTATTGTGCCTACTAACTCGACAGTTAATTTGTACCTGTTCAGCGGATTAATTATTTTTAACGAACCGTCTAATCCGAACAATTTTGTTTCTGCACCCTCACTGTTTGTGTATGTTCTTGCAGGTTCAAGCGAGTTGTTTGCAACATAGGGCAGATTTAGTTTTTTCGGATCAACATATGCTGTCGTTATAATATTATCTGTTTTGTTATAATAAAAAGCCAAATTAAGATATACTTTATCTTTGAACATCTTTTTTCTGATACCAAACTCATAAGCCTTGAAGAATTCGGGTTTTAATTTGTTATTCGGAACTACGGCATAAAAAATACTGTCATTCCCGACAGGAAATGCTATTGAGCTATATAAAACATTACCCGCAGGAGCTTTGAAAGCACGTCCGAATGATGCTCTGAATGAGGTTTTTTTATTTAGTTTATATAAAACCGCTACACGGGGGTTTACACTTGATTTTTCGTACAAGCTGTTATAATCATGACGAACACCGCCCATAATTGTAAAATTTTTAAGCTCAAAATATGTTTGTATAAATTCAGATGTATTTAAAAATTTATACGGGTTTAACCCGAAGCTTTTATATTCATCAAAATCACCGGGTTTCTCAATAATCTTATTATATTGCTCTTTTTCAAAAGGTTCAAACAGGTAGTTTGTTGAAGGCAAATCTACTGAAAGTTGAATTGACAGCCCACCTGTTAATTCAAAGTGCTTTCCGAAATATGTTACTATTTCTTCTCCGAAAATATCATTAGATGCAGAATATTGATATACTTTATCGTGTTCGGGAATAAAAGTAACGCCGTAATTTGAGTTATTATCCATAGAGTAATTCATAAAAGATAGGTTTGTTGTTGTTTTTATTTTGTTAATATCTTTTATGTAACTTAAAGTAACTCGATTAATTATATCTCCGATAAAATTTTTAGGATCATTATATTTATATAAATATGTTGTTTTTCCGATTGAGCTGTGTGTTTTTCTTGCCATATTTTGATATGAAATTCCAAAGCCTCTGTATCTCAAGTCTAATCCTACAATATGGCTTTCGGAAGGTATATTTGAAACAGAAGGTTCACTTAATGTTCCTTCATAGTTGTATTTGTATAAATCACTGTAATTTAAGCCTAATGCTGACATTAAAGACGGCGTAAGCTGTGTAGGTCTTATTGTATCGCCTTCGTATAGCCAATAAACATCTTTTTGTTCCAAATAATCTAAAGGATGATAAACCGATGTATCATTAAAAACATTCATCCTGTCAAAGTTGGCTTTACTTCCGTAGAAGTTATATTTAAGAATTTTTTTATTTCTTCCGGCTTTTCCTCCTGCATGAAAATTAATATATGAATATCCGTTATTTCCCAAACTTATGTCAGCTTCCGAGAAAATACCGGACTCTGCACTTTTCGTAATTATATTAATAACTCCGACTGTCGCATCTGCACCGTAAACTGCTGATGCCGGTCCGTAAACAATTTCGATTCGTTCTGCTTGCCGAATCGGCAGCTGAGATTCAATTGGCATACCTGAAACAACTGACGGCTTTACCGGAATATTATCAATAAGAATCTTTGTATATTTATTTCCTGACATACCGCGCATCAGAAACATTTCTCCGAGCTCTCCCGAGCCGGGTTGTGAAACCTTTATTCCGGGCATTGATTTTAAGACATCTGCCAAGGTAATATAACCGTTCATTAATATCTCTTCTCTTGTAATTACTTCAACCGTAACCGGAAGGTCTTTTAACTTTTTTGAACTTCTGCTTGCAGAAATAATTTTTATTTCGTTGTCTTTCTCCGGCTCTTTTAAATCATCTGCTCCGAGAACATCAACTTCAAATAAAGATGTGTCTTGCTGAGCGGAAATCGCAATACTGTTTAGGGAAAAATAAAGAAATAGTATATAAAATATAAGTTTATTCATAAAATGACATTAATTTTCTCTTAAATATACCATAAAAATACGAACTTAGATAATTCAAACAAAAAAACCTCGTTAAAAACGAGGCTTAAATATTATTTTATTTAAATACTAATATCTGTAATGGTCTGGTTTATATGGTCCTCCAACAGGAATTCCGACATATTCTGATTGTTCTTTGCTCAAAACTGTAAGTTTTGCTCCTACATGAGCTAAGTGTAATCGGGCAACTTCCTCGTCAAGATCTTTAGGAAGCCTGTAAACACCAATCTTATAATCTTTTTGCCATAATTCTAATTGGGCTAATATTTGGTTTGTAAATGAGTTACTCATTACAAAAGACGGGTGTCCGGTTGCGTTACCAAGGTTTACCAACCTTCCTTCCGATAACAAAATAATTGAATGTCCGTCGGGAAACGTAAATTTATCAACTTGCGGTTTAATGTTTTCTCTTACAATTCCGGGATAATTCATAAGCTTTTCAACTTGTATTTCATTATCAAAGTGCCCGATGTTACAAACAATAGAATTATCTTTCATTTTTTCCATGTGTTCAATAGTAATTACATCCTTGTTTCCTGTTGTCGTAACATAAATATCTCCTTCCGAGAGCATATCCTCAATTGTTTTAACGGCAAAACCTTCCATTGTTGCTTGTAAAGCACAGATAGGATCAATTTCCGAAACGGTTACTCTTGAACCGTATCCGACAAACGATTTTGCAGAACCTTTTCCGACATCACCGTAACCGAGAACAACAATTTTTTTCCCTGCCAACATAATGTCTGTTGCTCGTTTAATTCCGTCTGGCAGTGATTCACGGCAACCGTATGTATTATCAAATTTTGATTTTGTAACAGAATCATTTACATTAATTGCAGGAAATAATAATTTTCCGGCGTCCATTAATTGGTATAAACGATGAACTCCGGTTGTTGTTTCTTCGGAAACACCTTTTAATGTTTTTACTGCCTTATGCCAAATTCCGTTATTTTCTTTTAATATAACCTTTAATCGTTTAAAAAGCTCTGTCTCATCTTCTTGCTCAACTTTTTCATCTAAAATTGTTGTGTCATTTTCTGCTTCAAAGCCTTTTAAAACCATCATTGTTGCATCTCCTCCGTCATCAACAATCAGGTCCGGGGTTTCTCCGTTAGGGAATAATAATGCTTTTTCGGTACACCACCAATATTCTTCTAATGTTTCGCCTTCCCATGCAAAAACCGGAACGCCTGCTTTTGCAATTGCGGCTGCTGCATGGTCTTGTGTGGAAAAAATATTACAACTTGCCCAACGAACATCGGCACCAAGATCAACCAATGTTTCAATTAAAACGGCTGTTTGGATTGTCATGTGCAAAGATCCGGTAATTTTAGCTCCTTTAAGAGGTTTCGATTTGCTGTATTTTTTTCTTAAAGACATTAATCCCGGCATTTCGTGTTCGGCAAGAATAATTTCTTTTCTTCCGAAATCTGCCAAATTTATGTCTTTTACTTTATAGTCTTTTGCTTGTTTCGTATTTGTCATTTTATTTTTTTTAAAATTAAGGCTGCAAATATAATGAAATTTATTTTGTAAAAAATCAAGTTCTCATTTTTTAAATATTATTGAAGACCAAACAAATTATCATTGCAAAGCCAAAAGAATTTAAGCAAAAAGAACAGAGTAATTTTGTGCAGCATTTTTATTCCTTTTTCTTGATGCGTCTTCTGAAAAAGCAACATCTAATGTCCAATGTAATTTATTTTCAACACCCCAATGAGAACGAATATATTCTTGATGTT
>JAKISF010000038.1 GCA_021648725.1 Bacteroidales bacterium
AAAGATGTCGAAATTAGACTTGAACAAATGGAAAAAAGACACAAGAAAAGAAAATACGATATTGACCTAAATTACAGGAAACAAGCTGAAAAACAGGAAATTTTAACTTAGTAAAGTAGAATTAAGAAATGTTGAAAAAACATGGCCATATTTTCATGACGGAAGCGTTAAAGACTTAAAAGAGGCTGTTCAAATAATGGCAATTACGGAATTAGGTCAAGAATTTACGGAAGAAGAACTTAATGATGTAGTTGCATTTTTATCTTCTTTAACAGGAGAAATTAGTGATGAAACAAAGAAGTTGCCTGATTTACCGTAATTTCGAATTTTGAATATACTAAAAAACAGTAAGATAATATAACAGTAAATGTATTATTTAAAAATACTCATCAGAGTTAAATGAAAGAATTAAAAGAGATATTAAACATCGAATTATTTAATATTAATGAAAATACTTTTAAATTAAGTAACTTATTGTTGATACTTGTTATTTTCCTCGGAACAAAAATTTTGCTTTGGATAGTAAAATCTTCATTTAAGCGAAAAACACGTAACAGGAAAGATGAAAAGGGCAATTATTTAGCAATATATCAGCTTATTAAATATTTTGCATGGGTTGTAGCTATTATTTTTATTATAGAAACATTAGGAATTGATGTAACCGTTTTAATTGCCGGTTCTGCTGCACTTTTAGTCGGTATCGGTATGGGTTTGCAACAAACTTTTAATGATTTTATTTCAGGAATTATATTGTTATCAGAAGGGTCAATAAAAGTTGGTGATGTATTAGAAATTAATGGTGATGTTGTTATTGTTAAACATATAGGTATCAGAACATCAAAAGTTATTAATCGTGAAGATATAATTATTATTGTTCCTAATTCTTTAATAACTTCAAATAGTGTGATTAATTGGAGTCATCAATCAGAAATGTCAAGATTTTCTGTAGAAGTCGGAGTTGCTTATGGTAGTGATATTGATTTAGTAATTAATATTTTAGAAGAGAGTGCAAAGGAACATAAAAAGGTTGCAAACGACCATAAAATAGAAGCCAGATTTCTTGACTTTGCCGATTCATCTTTGAACTTTCAAATTTTATTTTTTAGTGAGGATGTATTTAGAATTGAGGGTATTAAAAGTGATATTAGAAAAATTATATATAAGAAATTTATTGAAAATAACATCAAAATACCGTTCCCGCAAATGGATGTTCATTTAGATAAGTAAAAAATCTTTAAAATAATTCATTAACAGCGTATTGATTGTTTAATCTTTACGCTATTTTTACAGTTAGAAAAAAGTTAAAATGCCTGACTTAAAAAGAACATTACGTTTTTATATCCTGAAAAAATACTTTTCGGAATTTTATTATTAGATGATATTCGAGAAATTATGTTTGATAATTCATATTATGATAATACATTTGCACACGACTTAATGAGAATTCCTCCTGCAATTATTGAGAAATCAGAAAAAATGAAATCAGTTATTAATAAATTTAACAAAACCGACTCATGGAATTTACCTGTTACGGAAAATAATAGGTACATAGGATTTGTTTCAAAATCAAGAATGTTCAATGAATACCGGAAACTTTTAGTAACTATTTCGCATGAATGATTCCAAATCAGAAATATCAGGTTTCAGAAGTCGGTACAAAAAAATGATGCACCGTTATACATTTAAATTGTTAAAATGGAGAATTAGGCATCTCCCTGACAAACAGTTCATTATGTTTCTGTCTGCAATTATAGGTTTGCTTTCGGGAATTATTGCTTTTACGATTAAAGGTGCCGTTCATCTCATTCAATTACTTCTTAAAAGTCCTGTTTTTGAAGAAACACGCTATTTTTTATACATTATTTTTCCCGCTATCGGAATTTTCCTTACAGTAATCTTTATCAAATACCTTATTAAGAAAAAAGTTGAACACGGTATTCCGGGTGTATTGTATGCTATTTCAAAGAAACACGGTTTTATGAAACCGCATAATCTTTTTTCTTCAATAATAACAAGTGCTTTTACGGTCGGTTTCGGGGGGTCGGTCGGTTTGGAAGGTCCCACGGTAGCAACGGGTGCCGCATACGGTTCAAATCTCGGAAAAATATTTCATTTAAGTTACAAGCAAAGAATGTTGTTACTCGGAGCAGCAGCAGCCGGAGCAATGTCTGCAATATTTAAAGCTCCTTTGGCAGGTATTGTTTTTGCTTTGGAAGTAATAATGATAGACCTCACTATGTACACCGTAATTCCTATACTTATATCTTCGGTAACGGGTGCTCTGTCCTCATATTTCCTTTTCGGGTTAGGTGTTATTTACCCTTTCGATTTAAAAACGGCATTCGTTATGAGCGATTTGCCGTATTATTTGTTGCTCGGAATTTTAACCGGATTAGTCGCATCATATTTCACATATGTATATGTATTTATTGAAAAACTTTTTTCACGATTTAAAAGAATATACATCAGGCTGTTTGCGGGAGCAATAATACTCGGAGTATTAATATATTTCTTTCCTTTCTTTTACGGTGAAGGCTATGAAGTTACAAATTCAGCTTTGCACGGTAAATTTGACTATTTACATGACAATCATATTTTTGGTGATTTCTCTGATAATAAGTATATTATATTGATTCTGTTTCTTATAATAATATTGCTTAAGGTTGTTGCAACTTCTGTTACTTTCGGTGCAGGAGGAATTGGCGGAATCTTTGCTCCTACATTATTTACGGGTGCAAATACCGGATTGTTCTTTACTTTTATTATGAGCATTTTTGGTGTAGGAACACTTCAAAAAGAAAATTTTGCAATGGTAGGAATGGCAGGAATGATTGCCGGTGTTTTACATGCACCGCTTACTGCTATTTTTTTAATCGGTGATTTAACGGGAGGCTACGGATTATTTATTCCGCTTATGGTTGTTTCGACAATTTCGTTTGCAACCGCCAGAATTTTCCATAAAAACTCTGTTTATACAATACAATTAGCCGGAAGAGGTGAGTTAATGACACATCATAAAGACAAAAATGTACTTTCAATGATGAGAATTGATAAGTTGATTGAAAAAAACTTTTACGTTTTAAAACCCGAAACTAATTTAAAAGAAATTAAAGAGGCATTTATAAAATCAGAACGGAACATTTTTCCTGTTGTTGATGATAATAATATGTTTTTGGGAATTATTACGATAGCAAATTTTAAAGACGTTATTTTTGACGAAGAAAAATACGAAACTGTATTTGCAAGCAATTTAATGTTTAAGCCATTGATTCATATAGAGTTAAGCGAAAGCATGGAAAATATTGCACAGAAAATACAAAAAAGTGGTTTATTTAATATTGTTGTTTTGGATAAAGGAAAATATGCGGGATTTGTTTCAAGAGCAAATGTTTTTTCTTCATACAGAAGGTTGCTTAAGCATTTTTCGGATGATTAATGTAAAATTACATTAAATGCTTTTTGTGAAAAGCAATTTATATCAAATTTTGCTTTTTGCAGAAAGCAAAAAATATTTAATTTTGAACAAAAATAAAATAATGCCCGATACAAATAAGCAATACGATGAAGTAAAAAAAATATGTGAAGATATTTTTGTGAAAAAATTGCAAGATTACGGCACGGCTTGGCGTATTTTAAGAACAAGTTCTCTTACGGACCAAATATATATAAAAGCACAACGAATAAGAACACTTGAAACAACAACCGAGCAAAAAGTTGATGAAGGAATAGTTCCGGAATATATAGGAATAATAAATTATTCAATAATAGCATTGATACAAATAGAACTCGGAACAAGCGAAGATGTAAATATGGATGTTGAACTTGCAACAAAACTTTATGTGAAATACTTCACTGAAGCAAAGGAACTTATGTTTAAAAAAAATCATGATTATGACGAAGCATGGAGAAGTATGCGAGTAAGTTCTTTTACCGATTTGATTTTAATGAAAATATTCAGAACAAAAGAAATTGAAAACAATAAGGGCAAAACATTAATATCTGAAAATGTTGATGCTAACTATTTTGATATGATAAATTATGCAGTTTTTGCAATGATAAAAATGGTAATTGAAAAAAAATGAAAACATTAATAACAATCAGCAGAATAATTACAGGAGTAGTTTTCGCTTTTTCCGGGTTTGTAAAATCAGTTGACCCGATAGGAACTCAAATAAAGTTTGAAGATTATTTTGGTGCAATGGGTTTAGATTTTTTAATGCCTGTTGCTTTAACTTTCTCAATTTTATTAAATGCGGCAGAGCTTGTAATCGGTTTAATGTTAATTTTTAACCTTTTCCCGAAACTAACTTCTTGGACAGCATTACTTTTCTTAATAATTTTCACACCTTTAACTTTTTGGCTTGCAATTGCAAATCCTGTAACAGATTGCGGTTGTTTCGGTGATGCAATAAAACTTACTAACTGGCAAACATTTTGGAAAAACGTAGTTTTATTAGCTTTCGTTTTACTGTTCTTTATTAACAGAAAGAAAGTAACTTCAAAATACAGTATTAAAAAAGCAAGTATTAATACCGTTATTTTTCTAATAGCTGTTTTCTCTTTTCAGTTTCATAATCTTGTTAACTTACCATTAATTGATTTCAGACCGTTCAAAATTGGAGTGAATATAAAAGAAGCATCATCAACACCCGAAGATGCAGAAAAAGATGTATATGAAACGGCATTATTTTATAAAAATTTACAAACCGGAGAAAGCAAAGAATTCTCGATTGACAATATACCCTATGAGGATACTTTGACTTGGGAATATGATACAACAATTACAAAATTAATATCAAAAGGTTATGAACCGTCTATACATGATTTCTTTTTAAACAATTTGTCAGGTAGAGATTTAACGGAACAAATTTTAAATAACACGGAAACCTCTTTTATTTTAATTCTTCATAATTTTGAGAAAGGAATTAAAAAATTAGATAATAAGATTAAAGATATTTCTTATTTTGCGAAACAAAATAATATCAATTTTTATTGTTTTACTTCTTCTGAATCTTCAGAAATTCAAATTTACAAAGAACGTTTGCCTAAGTATATTAAAATATGTACGGGAGATTATAAAATGTTAAAAACATTTATAAGAGCAAATCCCGGTTTCGTTGTTCTTAAAGATGCTGTTATAATTGATAAGCAGCATTATAAAAATATTGATTTAAACGATTTTAAAAAATAAGAATATGAGAAAAAAAATAGTTGCCGGAAACTGGAAAATGAACACGATATTAAGAGAAGGCGTATCATTGGCTTCTGATATAAATAAAGGTTTAAAAGATTTCAGTTTAAGGGAAGAAGTTGAAGTTATTATTGCTCCGCCTTTCACTCATTTAACTTTTGTAAAGCAAGTTATTGATAATGACAACATTAAGGTTTCTGCTCAGAACTGTGCCGCAGAAGATAAAGGAGCATATACGGGAGAAGTTTCTGCCGAAATGTTAAAAATGTTAGGTTGCGGGGCAGTAATTTTAGGGCATTCGGAACGAAGAGCATATTATAACGAAACCTCCGAAACTTTATTTAAAAAAGTAAACCAAGCATTAGCAAATAACTTAACTCCGATTTTTTGTTGCGGTGAAATGCTTGAACAAAGAGAAGCCGGTAATCACTTTAATATTGTTGAAACTCAAATTTCTGACGGCTTATTTCATCTGTCCGAGAGTGATTTTGCAAAAGTTGTAATTGCTTATGAACCGGTTTGGGCAATAGGTACAGGTGTAACGGCTTCAAAAGAGCAAGCACAAGAAATGCATGAGTTTATTCGAAAAATTGTTAAAACAAAATACGGAAATAATATTGCCGAAAATTTAACAATTTTATACGGCGGAAGCGTTAAACCTTCAAATGCAAAAGAAATATTTGCTCAGCCTGATGTTGACGGAGGTTTAATCGGAGGAGCATCACTAAATGCTGAAAGTTTTATTGATATTATAAAAGCCATATAGTTTAAAACAATGAATAAAAAAGTATATACGGCAGGAGATAATAATCCGAAAACAAGGTCGGATTGTTTTGTTACTTTAGAAATAACAAAAAACAACGGAATTAATATTGAATTAATAAGTAAAGTTGCAGGTTTGTACGGTGACTCTATTAAGAAACTGTGTAAAGAAGAACTAAATTTCTTCGGAATAAAAAATGCAAATATAAAAATACAAGACACGGGAGCTCTTGATTTCACAATTGCTGCAAGAATCGAAGCTGCTGTTAAGCAAGCAATAGAAACAGATAAGGAGTTTTTGCTTGATATACTTGACGAAAATAAATACAGTACAAAAAAAGGCGATTTCAGATTTTCAAGATTATACCTTCCGGGAAACTCTCCGAAAATGATGCTTAATGCCGGAGTACACGGTGCAAACGGTATTATATTAGACCTTGAAGACTCAGTTGCACCCTCAAAAAAAGCAGAAGCAAGATTGATTGTTCGTAATGCATTAAGAAGCATTGATTTCTACGGAGCCGAGAGAATGGTGAGAATCAACCAATTACCCATGGGCTTAGAGGATGTTAAATATGTTGCATCACATTATGTTAACTTAATTCTAATTCCGAAATGTGAAAGTGCAAATCAAATTCTTCAAGTTGAAGAAGAAATTGAAAAAGAAAGAAAAAAACACGGCTTTGATTACCCTGTTTATTTTATGCCTATTATTGAAAGTGCTCTCGGAATTGAAAATGCTTTTGAAATTGCAAGTTCATCAGAAAATGTTGTTGCATTGGCAATAGGGCTTGAAGATTTTACGGCAGATTTGGGAGTAAAAAGAACCAAAGAGGGCAAAGAATCATTATATGCGAGAACTCGTTTAGTTAATGCATGTAAAGCCGCCGGAATTCAACCTATAGATTCAGTTTTTTCTGATGTTGCCGATGAAGATGGTTTACGAAATACAGTAAAAGAAAGTAAAATGTTAGGGTTTGAAGGTATAGGTTGTATTCATCCTCGCCAAATAATGCCCATACATGAAAGTTTTGCTCCCGAACAATCAGAAATCGACAGAGCAAAAAAAATTATTAAAGCATTCAATGAAGCAACAGAAAAAGGTTTGGGCGTAATTTCAATAGGTTCAAAAATGATTGACCCTCCGGTTGTGAAAAGAGCTGAAAAAACTATTAACTTAGCCCTGAAATTAAACCTTTTATCAAAAAAATGGCTTGAAGAAGACTAATAATTTTTCAAATTTTAAAAAAACTTTATATTTACAGGTTCATATTTCTAACTATATATTATAATTATGAAAAAACAATTGCTGATTTTTTTTACGGGAATTTTAATGACATTTACATCAATGTCTCAAAGTAATATAGGAATAATTATCGGAGGCGGTGTTTCCGATTTCAGAATAAGAACTGACAGTATTGCCGGTGATAAAATTTTAAATAAAGAAGATTTAAATTTCCGTATAATGTATCAAGCAGGTTTTAATTTTGAGAACATTTTGATAGAAAGACAATTATATTTGCAATTTGGTTTACAAGCCAGAAGCAGCGGTTATTCATCTCATAATGACAGCATAGGAATGTACTTTCATACTATTCATATTCCGCTTGAAATAAAATATAAATATTTCTTTGACAGAAGAGGAGAAGGATATGTTTACGGTTCGGCAGGCCCGTATGCATCTGCTTCTTACAGAGGAATACAATATAATTATGAAGCGGTTGATAATTTTTTAGCAGATACTAACGGAAATCTTGAAATGTATAATCCGAGAATAAAACTCGGAAAATCATCTTCTGACGATATTATGGCTTTTGATTACGGAGTAAATGCCGGTTTCGGTTTCGGTTACAGCAATTTTCAAATAGGTTATAATTTCGGGCTCGGATTTGCTAATATGGTTCCGAAAGCTTTATCAGAAGCTGAGTCTTCAAAATTATTACTTCGTAACGGTTATCATTCAGTTACATTAGGTTTTTATTTCTCTAATAAATAAAACTTTGTTTTTAATATATAAGTTTCTGCTCGGTATTCTCCGGACAGAAACTTTTTTATTTGTTTAAAAATGACAAAAAAAGAACGATACAAAAAACTTATAGAATATTTTCAAAAAAATATGCCTGTTGCCGAAACAGAATTGAATTATAATAACCCTTATGAATTATTAGTTGCGGTAATTTTATCGGCACAATGCACAGATAAACGTGTTAATATTATTACCGTTGATCTTTTTAAAAGATTTACAGATGCAAAAGTTTTGTCAGAGGCAGATAAAGAAGAAGTTTTTGAATATATCAGATCTTGTTCGTATCCGAATAATAAAGCAAAATATCTTGTAGAAACGGCAAAAATGTTAGTAAATGATTTTGATAATAAAATTCCTTCGGATATTGATGAGCTTCAAAAATTACCGGGAGTAGGTCGAAAAACAGCAAATGTTATTGCATCAGTAATTTACAATAAGCCTACAATGGCGGTTGATACTCATGTTTTCAGAGTTTCTGAAAGGATAGGGTTAACAACAAACTCAAAAACACCTCTTACTACCGAAAAAGAGTTAGTTAAACATTTTCCGGAAGATATAATTCCTCTTGCACACCATTGGTTGATATTACACGGAAGATATGTTTGCAAAGCAAAAAGACCGAATTGTAAAGAGTGCGGACTGAAGAATATTTGCAGATTTATTGAAAGACAAAATGACTAATTTTTAAAAGTCCAACGAATTGAGAACTTGAATAATCTTCCGTAAACCGGATAATGATTAATTTGAACGGGATATTTTACATTTAAAAGTCCGGAATTAATATGCTGAAATTTAAAAGAAAGTAAAACATTTTTCTTTATTTTTAAATTCATAAAAACTCCTACAAAAGGATAATTCCCGATTACGGGCGAGTTAATACCCTCAGAATAGAACTGCCCTATTGCTGAATTAAAGTTTAATACTTTATATTTTGAAGAAAAATAAACTTCGTAGCCCAAATAAGTTAATAAGGCATCCTTGTATTGAAATTTTATTGATGTTGAATGCAATAAGGCTAATTGAGGCAGCGGAATTTTATTTTCATTTGAAGATTTTTGCCAATAAATATTATTTGAAATCTTGAATTTATTAAGCGAGAAATCTTTCTTTAAATTTGCCGTTAAAATAAAAATTATAGAATCATATTGCAAAAAACCTTTTGCAGGTTCAAGAAATGTGTAATTATATATCGCAGATGTATTGAAAGAAGCTTGTGTTTTGTATTTTTCTGATTTAAAGCTAATTAAGCCTTCATATTCTTTTATTTTTTCAAGTTCATTTTCCCAAAAAAAGTGATTTGAGTAATAATTTTGTTTAAAATAGTCAGGTTTGTAGTTTGTATATTCAAAATTGATGTTAAATAAAACAGGGCTTTTTAATACCTTAAAAACTTTAATTAAATCAAACTTTGTTCTGAAATCATTTTTTCTGAAACCGGTATAATAATATTTTACAAAAAAAAATGTTTCGGAATTTAAGAATTTTTCAGAGAATATTTTAGCTGTAACATTATTTTCAAAAAACACATTGCTGTTTTCAAGAATTATGTAATCTTTGAAGTTATAATATTCTTTCAAATCTGCCTCTAAAATAATTGAGAATCCGAATTTGTTTTTTTCTTCAAAAACTTGTTCGCTGCCCAGTTTTATTTTGTTTGAAATACCCGTTAATGAAATTGAATCAGACGTAAACTCTTCGTTATAGAAAAAATTGTTATATAATCCGCTTCCTGAGGTTGTTTCGGAACGCGGTATTTCCGTGTCGGAATAAAGCCTGTATTTTTTATATAGTACTAAGTTGTGCGATAAGCTTATTTTTGGTTCTAATACTTTCATAATTGTATCTCTGTAAGATATATTTTTGTATTGACCGAACCTATATTGTTGAGTTGCGGATATTTCTTGATTGTTAAGTGAAATATTTGCTTCTGTCATATTCGGAGGGGGAAATTTTGTATCACTGCCTAATGAATCAATAAAACCTCCGCTGTTTTCATTGTTTATTTTATTAAAGACAAAAGAAGCATGTAAAAAGTATCTGTTTTTATTATAGTTTAATGTAATTACAGAAGTATTAACTTTTGTTTCCTGAAAATCTGTTTGTCCCTTTGATGTTAAAAAATCAAAATTTGCAGCGACATTAAAATTTGGATTTATATTTTGTGTATGAGTAAAATTAATAGTTTGTAAGTTTCTTATTTTTGTTGATGTTGTATGCATTACAGCTGTATAAGGGCGGCGAGTATTGTAGTAATTAACATTTCCGGAATTTTTTAAGAAGATAAAATAAGGAGAACTAAATAGGAAATCTCGGTTAAAATCGTCATCTCTTTTAATGAAAATATCAGATATATTTGCAGAGCCGAAGTTTCCTAGATTAGAAGTTAATATACTCCATTTTTCTTCATCGCTTGAGTTATGAAAAGTTTCTGCAGAGCTGTCTTCAAGTTGAATGTTGTTCTTTGTAAAGTTATCTTCCAAATTCCAAATTAAAAGAATATTTTTTAAAGAATCTGAATCATGTTGAGCTTTAAGTGAGGCAAAACTGAAAAAGACAATAAATAGAATAAAATATTTTTTGTTAAATTTCTTAGTCACTTTATAAGATGAATTTTTTGTTAAGATGAATATATAATATTTTACGGAATGTTATTTCAACATTTTAATTGCTGACACGTTTGTTACATATTCTTCTGCTTTTTGAGTTGATAATTCACATAAAGCTACTCCTTTTTCTTCCGATTCTTTTAATAAACTAAATGTATTACTGTAAATGTCATTTAATTCACACTCAACTTTTTCAGAACCGTATCCTTCAATTTCGTTTGACATCTGAATAATATCTCCTCCGTTTATTATATACCCGGGAATGTAAAGAACGTTATTTTGTTTTAATATTGATATATCTTTAGGATTTTTTAACGGTTGGTTTGTTCCTCCGGTAAGTATTTTGCTTTTAATTCGTTTTATGTTTTCTGTTGTGATTAGTTTTTCGGTTGCACATGAACAAAAAATATCACATTCAACATCATATATTTTATCAGGTTTTTCAATACTGATGTTTTTAACATTATCCTGAATAACTTTAATTCTGTCATAAATTTTATCAGTTATTGTAATTTGTGCTTCTTCTTTAATTAATTCTTTTACAAGTTCAGAGCCTAAATCTCCTATTCCTTGAACAACAACTTTTAATCCTTTTAACGACCCTGAATTTAATTTGTGTTTTGTTGCTGCCTTTAGCCCTTTAATAATTCCTTTTGCTCTGTTTACATATATTTTTCCCAATCCGCCATGGCTTTCCTCAATCCCGATTGTATATTTTGATTCTCTTCCTACAAAGTTCATATCTTGATATGAAATACCTTTACTGATAGACATAAACAACTTACCGTTCCATCGGTTTAAAAACACACCTAATGCTCTAAAATACATTTCTGATTTTACCTTTCCCGGATCTCCTATTAAAACAATACTTGCTCCGCCCATGCTTCTTCTTAGTAATGAAGCCCTCAGTGAATTGTAATAAGCGATATCTAAGGCATCGGAAATTGCATCATCTTCATTTTTATATTCAAATAACTTAGCGGAAGCATTTGCAGGTCCTAGTATTATACTGTCAACTGCAATAATTGCTTTTAGTCGCAAACTTTCTTCTTCAAAAAATAACAGTTCTCTGCTGTTATTCTTTTTCATGTGTTCAAATATATTCATGGCTTTAGCTTTAATATTTTAAAAATATAATTTAAGAAACAGCGGCTAATACAATACTGTTTAATTTGGATTCTTCTGAATCTGAACGAGATGTTAATACTATAGGAGCACTTGCACCTAAAATTACTGCTGCAAGTTTTCCTCCGGTATATGAAAATGATTTGTATAAAACGTTGCCTGCTTCAATATTAGGCATCAATAATAAATCAGCTTCCCCGGCAACTTCCGATATTATTTTTTTATGCTTGGCACTTTCTTTACTCATGGCATTATCAAAAGCCAGAGGTCCGTCAATAATACAATCAGGTATTTGATTACGTTGTGCCATTTTCGAAAGAATAGCAGCATCAATTGTTGCAGTCATTTTTTCATTAACAGTTTCAACTGCTCCTATTACGGCAACTTTGGGTTCTTTGTATCCAATTTTAAGCATATAGTTTACCGCGTTTTGAATAATGCCGGCTTTTTCTTTTAATGTCGGAGCAATATTCATTGCAACATCTGTTAAGCCTATTAGTTTATAATAATTTTGAAGCTCAAAAAATGCAAAGTGAGATAAAAGATTTCCGATTTTTAAACCCCACTCATCATTTAACACCCCTTTTAATAAAGTTGCCGTTCCTACATTTCCTTTCATTAAAATATCTGCACCGCCGGATTTAATTAATTGAATGCTTTTTTTAACAGCTTCGGATTTGTTTGAGGTATGAATAAGTTCAATATTTTTTAAATCATAACCGTTATCGTTACATAGTTTTCTGATTTCATTTTTATCGCCTACTAATATCGGCTCAATAATTTGTTTTGATTTTGCCGAAAAAACTGCATCTAATGAATGGTCGTCGGCTGCGGCAGCTAATACTAGTTTTTTTATGTTTTCTTTTGCCTGAATTCTGTCATATAATTCAGAAATCTTTTTTAACATATTTTACTGTTTAATTTGAATACAATTTTACGAAAAATTATTTGTTTTTTATAATGATTCTTGAATTTTGAAAATATATATTTCTAATTTATTGTTTTAGACAAAACTCTGAAAAAAAAATATAATTTTGACCAAAATTGAAAAACAAAACAATGACTTATTTACAGGTTGAAAATCTTTCCAAATCATACGGGAATAAGACACTATTTGAAAACATTTCTTTTGTAATAAATAAAAAAGATAAATGTGCATTAATTGCAAAAAACGGTGCCGGAAAAACTACTTTACTGAATATAATAACGGGAAATGATATTGCAGATTCAGGAAAATCCGGCTTAAACAAAGATATTTCGACGGCATATTTAATACAAGAGCCGGTTTTTGAAGGAAGCAAAACAGTTATTGATCAAGTTTTTGAATCTTCTGATAAAATTTCAAAAATTATCAAAGACTACGAACAAGCTATGTTGTCAGAAGATGAAAGTATGATACAGAAAGCTGTTGAAACAATGGACAGAGAAGATGCTTGGGACTTTGAACGAGAAATAAAATTAATTCTCACAAAATTGAAAATTACTGATTTTGAGAAAAAAGTAAGTGTTTTATCCGGCGGGCAAAGAAAACGTTTGGCATTAGCAAATGTTTTATTAAGCAAACCTGATTTTATAATTTTGGATGAACCTACAAATCATCTTGATTTCGAGATGATTGAATGGCTTGAAGAATACTTGGCAAAATCTGAAATAACTGTATTTTTAGTTACACACGACAGGTATTTTTTAGATAAGGTTTGTAATGTAATATTAGAAATTGATGATAATCAAATATTCAGATACAAAGGAAATTACTTACATTATTTAAAGAAAAGAACTGAAAGAATTGAAATAACTAATGCAAATATTGAAAAGGCAAAGAACTTATTAATAAAAGAAAGCAAATGGATGAACCGCCAACCGCAAGCAAGAGCAACAAAAGCTAAAAGTCGGATTGATAATTTTTATAAAATAAAAGAAGATGCAAATAAGAAAATTGATACTCAGGCTGTAAGTATTGATGTTGAGGGAAAACGTTTGGGAAAGAAATTAATTGATATATACAATATTAAAAAAAGTTATGATAAACTGAATTTGGTAAATGACTTTTCTTATAAATTCGTAAAAGGTGAGAAAATTGGTATTTTTGGGAATAACGGAGTAGGGAAGAGTACATTTTTAAATATATTAACGAATAAAGTACAACCGGACAGCGGTTATTTGGAAACAGGAGAAACAGTTTCTGTCGGTTTTTTTGAGCAATCATCAGTTAATAATTTAGATGAGAATAAACATTTAATTGAAGTAATAAAAGATATAGCAGAGGTTATTTCATTAGGTAAAAACCATGAAATATCAGCGGGTCAATTTGCAGAGTATTTTTTATTTCCTCGAAGTATGCATTATAATTATGTATCTCAATTAAGCGGAGGAGAAAAACGCAGATTATATTTAATGACGGTTTTAATGAAAAATCCGAATTTTTTAATTTTGGATGAGCCTACTAATGATTTGGATATAATGACTTTAAATGTATTGGAAGATTACCTCAGAAAATTTAAAGGAACAGTAATAATTGTGTCTCACGACAGATATTTTCTTGACAAAGTTGCAGAAACTTTATTTATATTCGAAGGAAACGGTATAATTAAAAACTTCCCGGGGAATTATTCCGCATATAATCATTATTTGATTAATAAAGAAAAAGAGAAAAAAAGAGAAAAGTCGGCTGAGAATAAAATAAGTTCAAATAAAAAACATACAGAAAAAAAGCAAAAATTAACTTATAAAGAAAGATTTGAGTTTGAACAACTTGAAAGTGAGTTGAAAACATTAGGGAATGAAAAAAACAATATTGAAGAATACATTAATACAGGAAATTTTGAAGATAATAAGTTAGCAGAAAAATCGAAGAGGCTTATATTTATAAAAGAATTAATTGATGATAAAGAAATGCGATGGCTTGAATTAAGTGAAAATTTATAGTATATACAGTTTAAATCCGTTAATTTGGTTTTAACAATTTAATTTCTTTACTTTTGTAAGATATTACAATACTTAATGGATATAAATAAGTAATAATGCAAAAAAAAGCACTTGATCCGATTGGAACCTTAATGGGTTTAAGATATAAATCTCATCCTTGGCACGGCATTGAAATAGGAGAAAATTCACCCGAAATAGTGACAAGTTTTATTGAAATGGTTCCTACGGATACGGTTAAATATGAAGTAGATAAGACAAGCGGTTACCTGACAATTGACAGACCGCAAAAGTTTTCAAGTATTTTACCTGCCTTATATGGTTTTATTCCGCAAACATATTGCGGAAATCAACTTGCCGAAGTAAGCAGAGAAAAATTAAAAAGACCTGAGATAATTGGTGACGGCGACCCCTTAGATATTTGTATTCTTACAGAAAAGGAAATCACACACGGTGATATTTTGGTACAGGCAAGACCTATAGGAGGATTTAGAATGATAGACGGAAATGAAGCTGACGATAAAATTATTGCGGTTTTAAAAGGTGATGCCGTTTACGGAGATTATAAAGATATAAGTGATTGCCCGAAAGCAGTAGTTGACAGATTGAAACATTATTTTTTAACATACAAAGATATGCCGGGTAAACATAAACACAGATGTGAGATAACCCATACTTATAATAAAGAAGAGGCATATGATTTAATCGTTCGCTCAGAAAGAGATTACAGAAATTTTATCGAGAGAACTTTATTTGAACAATAAAAAATTTAAAAAAAGTTTTTATTTTTTTTGGAAAATAAAATTTTGATTTTACCTTTGCATCCGCTTTAAAAGCAAACCCTAAAATGACTTCTTAGCTCAGTTGGTAGAGCAACGCCCTTTTAAGGCGTGGGTCCTGAGTTCGAGCCTCAGAGGGGTCACTTAAACCGCTGATATAATCAGCGGTTTTTTATTTATAGGCAGTAGTGTTAAAAAGTAGTAAAACGAGAATTAACTAATTTTATAAGATTAATAAATTCTGCAAAATAAACAGAGTAAACAAACTTTGTTCTGTAATACAGGATTAAATTATAATACATTTGCATTACTGTGTATAATATCAGAATTTTTTCACTGAGCATTTTCATATTTAAATTTTCAAACAGTATAATTCATAAAATTTTAATCTTCTTTTATTTCTCGGTTGTATAAAAAATGCCGAGTACTACGGTAACACTGTTTTATAAACGCATTTTATACAAATAGAAGTATTTATATATATCAATTCATTAATAATCAGACACTTTGATATTTGTCAAGATTAATTTTCTTATTCAACAAAATAGCTAATATTTTTTTTCAGACAACAAAATATATCTATACATTGCACAGCAGAAAATTGAAAACTTCAACAAAGGAAGGATATTTCTATAAAATCAGTTTTCTGTAATATGTTCTTAATCAACTAAAAGCATTAAACTATGCCATTACAAATAAGACGACCTCTAATATTGTTTGCTGTAATTATTATTCTTTTTTTAACTGCCCGACATTTCTTAACTCCCGAATCTTTCGGTGAGAAAGGGTTTTACAGAGGAAATGCGTTAGAAGAAAATATGGACAGAGAAATAAGGCATACCGGAGATAAATCATGTTTCGAATGTCATGATGATAAAATTGCAGAAAGAGATTCGAGTGTCCATATTTCTGTGAAGTGTGAAGTTTGCCACGGCCCGGGTTATAAACACATTTTAAGCGGAGAAGCAAATGATATTGAAAAACCTGACGGTGTAACAAACTGTAAGTGGTGCCATACAAAAAATGCTGCAAGACCGACTACTGTAATTAATCAAATAGATATTCAAGAACACTTGATTGACAATGGTGCTGAGAAGTGTATTGAATGTCATGAAAATCCGCATAATCCTATAATTCAATGAAAACAAAAAAAGAAGAGAAAAAATCAAGACGTGAATTTTTAAAAGCTGCCGGAATAGGAATCGGCGGAGTATTTGCTGCAACTGTTTTACAGCCGTTTACAGCTGTTTTATATGCATCAAAAGAACCTGAAGGTGCAGGACCGTGGTACGGTATAGCTATTGATATAGAAAAATGTATCGGTTGCGGAAGCTGTGCAAGAGCTTGTAAAAATGAAAATGATGTTCCGCGTGAGCCGTTTTATTTCCGATCTTGGGTTGAACAATATACAATAAAAAATGACGGAGAAATAAAAGTTGAGTCTCCGAACGGAGGAATAGACGGGTTTACTCAATCAGTTCCAGATGAAGATATTTTTAAATCATTCTTTGTTCCTAAAATGTGTAATCACTGTTCGCAAGCACCCTGTGTTCAGGTGTGTCCGGTAGGAGCTACATTTGAAACTGACGACGGTATTGTTCTCGTTGATCAAAACTACTGCATAGGTTGCCGATATTGTGTGCAAGCTTGTCCGTACGGGGCTCGTTATGTTCACCCTGAAAAAAATGTAGTTGATAAATGTACATTATGTTATCACAGATTAAAAAAAGGACTAAATCCTGCTTGTATGGATGCGTGTCCGACAGGTGCAAGAATATTCGGCGATTTACGAGATAAAGAAGGAGAGTTGTTTAAATTTTTGAAAGAACATACTTGCCATGTTTTAAAATCACACCTGAATACCGGGAGTAAGTTATTTTATAATTCATTAAATCAAGAGGTTAGGTAATATGAAAGAATTTGATCATTTATACGATGCATTGTCAAAAGTTGACGGTTTTATTTATCCGAATGAAATAGAATTAAGTTGGTCGCTCGGAATTGTTCTGTATCCTTATATAACCGGGTTAGTTGCAGGAGCATTTATTTTAGCTTCTTTGAATAGGGTTTTTAATGTGAAAGCATTAAAGCCGACTTATGTTATATCATTATTAACAGCCTTAGCCTTTATGTTGGTGGCAACAATGCCTTTAATAACACATTTAGGGAAACCTTTTAGGTTCTATGAAATTATGATAACGCCGCATTTAACATCTGCAATGGCAATTTTCGGGTTTGTATATATTTGGTATTTGATGGTTGTTTTACTTTTAGAAATTTGGTATGATTATCGTGCAGATATGGTAATATGGGCAAAAGAAAGCAAAGGGCTGAAGAAGATTATGTACAAAATACTTACCTTAGGTATAACAGATATTTCTCCTAAAGCATTGAAACTAGATAAAAAACTTGGGTATATTGTTACGGTTATCGGTATTCCGTCAGCATTTTTATTGCACGGATATGTCGGCTTTATTTTTGGTTCTGTAAAGGCAAATCCTTGGTGGTCAACTGTTATGATGCCGGTTATATTCTTATTTTCGGCAATGGTTTCAGGAATAGCACTTGTAATGCTTGTGTATATGCTGCTTTCGTACATCAGGAAAGTAAAGCTTGATATGTTAGCTGTTGATACAATTGCTAAATTTTTGTTTTATGCATTAATTATTGATTTTGTTTTAGAAGGTTTAGATCAAGTACATCGTATTTATGAAGCTGAAGAATCATTTGAAATAATATCTTTGTTAGTTTCCGGAAAACTGAATATTACTTTGCTTATTATGCAAGTTTCTTTAGGAATGCTTGTTCCTATGGTAACATTAGCTGTTCTTCAGTTCTATAAACCAAAAGCAAAAATCAGACAAATCATATATTTAACTATCGGAACATTAGTTTTAGTCGGTATCTTCTTTATGAGATGGAATGTTGTTATAGGAGGTCAACTTTTTTCAAAAAGTTTTTACGGGTTTACCAGCTTTAAATTAGGACTTATAGGAATGGAGGGTGCTCTAATGGGAATTTTTTGGCTTATTATTCCGTTTGTTATTTTAGGATTTCTGTTATGGTTATTTCCTCCGTGGAAAAAATCTAAAGAGCTTGAAAGTATTGCTGATTCTGATTAAACTTTGATAAATTTATATACTTTAAATTAAGCATCTTAAAATCTATTAACATTGTTGTATCAGTTTATATGGTACAGCAATATGGTTTTACGGTAACTGTAAAATAAAGTTATTTAATTTTTATCAATATAATAATTAATCAATAACACTTTATCTTATGGGACTACAAGAAGATAATTATAAATTAACTGAAATTTTAAATCGGCTTGATATTTTAGAACAAAAGGTAGCTGTTATCGAGCAACAAAAAGATATTAAGGTATCAAATGAAGAAAAAATAAAGCCGGATACACAATCTTTGAAATATGAAAATAAGTTAACTGCTCAGAATAATGAAAATAAACACCTGCAACTTGAAAACAAATTCGGTAAATACGGATTAATTTGGACAGGTAATATCATATTATTTTTCGGGCTTATTTTCATGACCCAATCCATTCAAGAGAGCGGGCATCAAATAGTGGCAGGAGTTATCGGATTCTTATCTGTTGCCGCTATATTCGGGCTGTCTGTATATATTCGTAAGTCTTTGCCTTACATTACATTAATATTCAGAATAACAAGTGTTTTATTACTATACTACTTTACCTTAAGGCTACATTTTTTCTTAGAGACCCCGTTAATTTCATCAAAATGGGTATGTATCGTTTTATTGCTTCTGTTAAACGGTTTTCATTTTTTCTTATCTGTAAAATTGAAATCAAAAATGTTTGGTGTAATTGCATTGTTTCTTACAATTACAACTGCAATATTAAGTGATTCAACACATTTTATGCTTTCCCTTATTACTTTCATTTCGATAGTATCCATTTATTTTGTATTTAAAAATAAATGGAAAGCATTATTATCCTTATCAATAATTTTAGTTTATAGTTCATTCTTAATATGGTTAAGCGGTAATCCGGTTGTGGGAAATGAATTTAAGATTACAGAACACCATAGTTACAGTATAATTTATTTATTTATAATTGCATCAGCTTATACATTAATAACTCTTTTACCCAAAAATAAAAAAATATCACCTGACTTTATTCTGACTTGTGTTATTTTAAACGGTATAAGTTTCTCTTTGTTAATTATTCTGTATGTATTAAGCTTTTTTCCCGAAGATTATATTTGGATATTCTTTTCAGTTTTTATTTTTTGCTTGGGTGCTGCTGTTACATTAAAGTTTAAATCTGAATATAAATTTGCTGCACCTCTGTATGCACTGTACGGATTTGTTATGCTTAGTGTTACCGTTTACGGCTACTACCAATTACCGAACTCGTTTTTCATGCTTGCATTAGAAAGTTTATTGGTTGTTTCGATGGCTTTATGGTTCAGGTCTAAATTTATTGTAATTATGAACGGAATTTTGTTTATATTCCTGTTAATTACATATTTATCACTTAAAGATACAGTTGTAAGTATTAATTTTGCATTTGCGATTGCTGCATTTGTTACAGCCAGAATATTGAACTGGAAAAAAGACAGATTAGAAATAAAAACAGAATTTTTAAGAACCACCTATCTTGTTGCTGCATTTTTTATGTTGTTATATGCTTTATATGAAGCATTACCGAAAGAATACATTACTTTGTCGTGGACAGCAGCAGCATTACTTTACTATCTTATAAGCAGAGTATTGAATAATGTGAAATACAGATGGATGGCAATATTTACCTTTATTATTACAGCTCTTTATTTGTTATTTTTTGATTTGGAAAACATAAGTATGGCTCTGAGAATAGTTGCTTTTATGGTTCTTGCAATTATATCAATTACAATATCAATTATTTATGCCCAAAAAAGCAAAAAGGATATAACAGAGAAAAAAGAGTAACGTTTTTTTCCGGTAAAAGAAAAATAAGAGAATTAATTAAATAAAAGTGGAGATTTTATTTTCCGACAAACTCATAACAACCTATATCCGGAGAGTTATTTCCGACTCTGTTTTGATTGTTCAAATCCGTATTTAATAATGCAGGATAAAGGTTTGTAATTTCAAAATTACCGGTATTTATTGCAGGAGATAATTCTGACAGTATAAAATCATAAGCATAATAATCTGCAAAAAGCGGATCTTCATTTATAATATTATTTTTAAAATGGGCAATATCAGTAGTGTTTATATCGCTTGTCGGAGCAATTCTTAATACACAATTATCAAATAAATAATTAAATGTTTCTCCTGCTTCATGCTGTTCAATGCCTATTTCCGTAGAATCATTTCCCCAAATAATGCAATTACCGAAATAAGCATTTACTAACGGATAAATATAAACAGTTCCGTCATATTGAAAATAATTATTTAAATAAACAGAAGGTGCTTGCCTTACGCCTCTCCAGTAGTTTCCTATTGTACTGTGGTAAAACTCATAATTTCCGCCGCGTGTTAATGCAATATTATAATAGCCGCAGTCGGTTATAAGGCAATTTGTTGCAAAAACAGAACTTTCTTGTGTTAAAATACCTGCATAAGAATGATGTTCAAGTTTTGTATTATGAATTTCTAACTGTGTGAAATTTGAATCTCCTGTCGAATCAACCTGAATACCTATAATTGCATTTTTAATTTCTGCATAATTTATATAATTATTTTTACTGAATTTTGTTAACCATATTCCTCCCCATTGTCCTGAGATATCAGAATAATTATCTGTGCTGTCATTTAAAAAAATGGAAGAATGACCGTTTAATCTGTCTGCTTCAAAAATAACAGGATTATTATAAGTTCCGAGAACATTTAATGTTCCTAAAATATAAATTCTTGAATTTCTGTGAGAATAAATTTTAACGCCTTCCTCAATTGTTAAAACTTCATTCTCATTTAAAGCCATTGAATTATAAATTAAATATGGCTTATCGTTTATCCAAGTTTGTGTGTCAATAACAGAGTCATTTAAAAAATGTACATTTTGTCCGAATGCAGTTAAGTGAACAGCTTGTTTATTTTCGTTTACAGTAAATATAATCCGGTCATATTCAATTATATCATCATTTGAAGGGTCTATATTAACATCTACAAAAATAAAAATACTGTCTTGTCCGGCAATTTCAATATCGTTTAAATAATTTCCGGGTGTTCCGTTTATATTTAGTCTGTATTTTGAACTCTCGCCGGTTGCAAGTTTAATTTCTGAAATATTTATCGGTAATTCATGTTTATTTCTTACTATAAAAAATCTGGTTGCCGAACCGATGCCCGTAAATACTGTATCAAACATAACGGTATCTGTATTAAATTCAAGTTTTGCCGAACCGTCTGTAATAAATTTATTTTTCTTGCAAGAAGTCAGAACAAACAAAACAGTAATTGATGCAAATAAGAAAAGTCTAAGTATTAATTTCATTAATCAGAGAATATGTTTAATTGTTTAACGAAAAGCTATTTATTTTAGTCTGTAAAGAAACTTAAAAATAATAAGATTAAAAATAAGTTTAATATATGAATTATTATAATGTCGTTATTATTACTTTTGCCGGCAATTTAGTTTAAGAATATGCAAAGAACAGATAAAAAAATAAAAGACGTTGTCAATCAAATAATTCAAAAACTATACGGAGCAAATGTTCCTGACACGCAAATCCAAATTCAAAAAACAAGAAAAGAATTTACCGGAGATTTCACACTCGTAGTTTTTCCTTTTTTAAGATTTTCGAAAAAATCGCCTGAGATTACTGCTGAGGAAATAGGAGCAGTACTTGTTAAAGATATGAAAGAAGTTGCAGCCTATAACGTAATTAAAGGTTTTTTAAATATTTCATTGTCAGATGATTATTGGGTGTCGTTTTTTTCTGAAATTAAAGATAATGACAGTTACGGATTTAAAGAAATTAAAGAAGATGCTGCGAAAATTGTTATTGAGTATTCTTCTCCCAATACAAATAAACCATTGCATCTCGGGCATATCAGAAATAATTTATTAGGTTGGTCGGAAGCAAAAATATTGGAAGCAAACGGAAATAAGGTTATCAAAATAAACCTCGTAAACGACAGAGGTATTCATATTTGTAAATCAATGCTTGCATGGCAAAAACTTGCAGCCGGTAAAACTCCCGAAGATTCAAAAATGAAAGGCGATCATTTTGTAGGCGATTATTATGTGGCATTCGATAAAGAATATAAAAAGCAAATAGCAGAGCTTGTTGCCGGCGGAACGGATGAAAAAGATGCAAAAAACGAAGCTGCTTGGATGAAAGAAGCTCGAACTATGTTGAAAGAGTGGGAGAGCGGTAAACCGGAAGTTCGTAAATTGTGGGAAACTATGAATAATTGGGTATATTCCGGATTTGATGAAACGTATAAAAAACTCGGTGTAAGCTTCGATAAAATATATTATGAATCCCAAACTTACTTACAAGGAAAAGAGGTAATCCTAAATGCACTCAATGAAGGTAAGTTACAGAAAAAAGAAGACGGAACTGTTTATATTGACCTTACAAAAGACGGTCTTGACGAAAAAGTTTTGCTTCGCTCAGACGGAACTGCTTTATACATGACGCAAGATATAGGAACCGCAATTTTACGATATGAGGATTTTAATTTTAACGAATCAGCCTACGTCGTAGGAAATGAACAAGATTATCATTTCAAGGTTCTTAAAATTGTATTGGAAAGATTAGGATACGATTGGGCAAAAAACATAAGTCATATTTCTTACGGAATGGTTGAATTGCCTGACGGAAAAATGAAATCAAGAGAAGGAACGGTTGTAGATGCCGACGATTTGGTTGATGAAATGATAAAAACCGCAAAAGAAAAATCTGATGAGCTCGGAAAATTAGAAGACTTCTCAGAAGAAGAGAAAAATGAAATTTTCAGAAAAATAGCACTCGGAGCCTTAAAATATTTCATATTAAAAGTTGATGCAAAAAAGAATATGACATTTAATCCCGAAGAATCTATTGATTTTAACGGAAATACAGGACCTTTTGTTCAATATACTTATGTTAGAATACAATCAATGTTGTTTAAAGCAGAAAATAAAGGTGTAATTGATTATAATTATAATAATGTTGAAAAACTTGAGCCTTCTGAATTATCGCTGTTAAATCTAATATATGATTTTGAAGATGTAATTGAGGAAGCCGGTAAAAGACGTAACCCGTCTGTTGTTGCAAGTTTTGTTTATGACTTAGCAAAGGAATATAATCGTTTTTATCATGAAATACCGCCTATTTTAAAAGAAGAAAATAAAGATTTAATGAAATTCAGATTAAGCCTTTCTGAGAAAACAGCAGTAATAATTAAAAACTCATTAGATTTGTTGGGAATTGAAGTGCCTGAAAGGATGTAAATTTATTTTTTAACAAATACAAAATGGAAAATAAATATTGGAACGAACAGTGGAAAGATGTAATTTTTGAAGGAAGCATTTCCGATAATGAGATATACAAAATCTCAAATTACGGCAGAATAAAAAGCTTTAAAGTAAACAAAGAAGAAGGTATAGTAATAAAACCTAATTTATTTAACGGCTATTATCGTATTTCACTTATCCAAAAGTCAAAAAAAAGAACTGCAAGATATATTCACAAATTAGTAGCAGAGACATTTATTCCGAAAAATAATGAAGACCAAAAATATGTAATTCATAGAGATTATGACAAAACAAATAACAGAACTTATAATCTTGCTTGGGCAACAAAAAAAGAAAAAGAAGATCATCAATTCAGCAATCCGATATACAAAAATAAAATAAAGCGAACTTATGCAAAACTTGATGAAAGCAGGGTAAGGTTGATTAAGAAGTTAATAAACGATCCAAACAGAAAAACAAGGATGAAAATGATTGCAAAACGTTTCGGAATTTCTGAAATGCAATTATACAGAATAAAATCAGGCGAAAACTGGGGAACTGTTAAATAGGAATTATTATAACTCCGAAACAGGTAAAAACCCAACTTCTTTAAAATTATAAAACTTTTTTTCTTTTGTTAAAGTTTCAATAATCAACTTGCCTTCGGGTAAAGTCCCTGATATTTTACCTTTAAATATACCTGCATTATCTTTAAAGTCGGAAAACTCATTTATTTTATATAAATGTTTATGATACAAATTATCAATATCAAAAAACAGTTTATTTCTTAAAAGTTGATACTTTTTATATATAGAATTAAGTAATAATAATAATTCCGTTTCTAAACAGAAGTCTTTTTTCTTAATATTCGAAAGAGAAATTGCATCAGGCAAATATTCAGGAAATTTTTCTTGGTTAATATTCAGTCCTATTCCTATAATTGAGTTTTTAATTGATAAACCGGCAATTGAATTTTCAATAAGAATACCGCAAATTTTTTTATCATTAAAATAAATATCATTCGGCCACTTTATCTTGAAATTAATATTCTTAGAATTTAAATATTCAACAATTCCCAAAGAAATAACTTTTGATAAATAAAACTGTTCCGTTGCTCTAAGAAAAACAGGATAGGTTATGATGCTGAGTGTCAGATTTTTACCCGTATCGCTAAACCAAGTATTATTTCTTTGCCCTTTGCCTGCAAGTTGTTCATTTGCAGTAATAACAGAGAAGTCAACAATTTTTCTGTTTAGTAACAATTCTTTTGCAAAGTCGTTTGTAGATTTTACAATTTGTTGCTTGATTATATTAAATTTTGATTTCATTATAGGATACAAAAGAAACTAAAATATTATTAAATTTAAAAGATAGATTAAAAACATTTATATTTGCACGGCAGTCGGTTGTTCTGTCGCTGTTTTGAATTTATTCAGGAGAGAGGAAAGTCCGGACAACAAAGAGCATTTCACTTCCTAACGGGAAGATGTTCGTGAGAGCATAGTAACGAAGAAGAAAATAACCGCCCTGAACTTGTTTTAGGGTAAGGGTGAGAAGGTAAGGTAAGAGCTTACCGGTGCCGTCGGTAACTTCGGCAGCCGTTCGTCTTGAAAGTTGCAATCTCATGTATATCAGCGTTTGAGGGTTGCTCGCCCGATGTTGAGGGGTTGAGAGCTAAAGTTATAATGTGAGTTATAACGAAGATAAATGACAGAACTTTAAACTTGTTTTAAAGACAGAATCCGGCTTACAGACCGACTGCATTTTTTAAAACAATTTATTATGATAAAAATTACAGAATCACCTCGCGATGCAATGCAGGCATTAAAACAATTTATCCCTACCGAGAAAAAAATTGATTATATAAATTCTTTATTTAAGGTCGGTTTTAACATTGTTGATGTAGGCAGTTTTGTTTCTGAGAAAGTTGTTCCGCAAATGAAAGATACGGGAGAAGTGTTGGATAAAATTGAGAAAACTAACGGAACAAAATTATCTGTTCTTGTCGGAAACAAGCACTATGCAAAAATTGCGTCCGAATATGATATTGTTGACTATTTAAATTATCCTTTCGGTATTTCTGAAATATTTCAAAAGAAAAATATGAACTCAGGTATTGAGAAATCATTGAGAACTGTTGATGAAATTCTTAATATTTGTATAAATAAAAATAAAATACCGCATATTACATTAGCTGTAGCATTCGGCAACCCGTATGATGACGATTGGGGAATTGACATATTAATGGATTGGATTGAAATATTATACGAAAGAGGAATCAGATATATTCCTTTGGCTGATACTACGGCATCAGGAACTGCTCATTTAATCGGTTTGGTTTTCGACAATGTGATTCGGGAATATCCTGATGTTGAATTTAATTTGCATTTACATACAAAAAGTGAGGATACAATTTCTAAAATTGAAAAAGCCTATGAAGCAGGTTGTTGCAATTTTGATACTGTATTTAACGGAATGGGCGGTTGCCCGATGACGGGTAAAGACCTTGTGGCAAATCTTAATACAACAGATTTTATTAATTGGTTAAATGAAAATAAGATTTCTAATAACATAAAAAACAGCTTTTTTGAAATTGCTGTCAAAAAAGCTGTTGATATATTCTCTTAATTTATAAGTTTAAAATGAAAACCCTACAATAACGGCAACACAGCCGCTTTGAGGTTTTTTGTCTTTTTCTGCATCAGGAACTTCTACAGATATAATTAAATTTTGATTTTTATCTGAAATAAAGTCCCAACTTTCCATTTTATCTACATTGCTGTCGTATAATGTTTGTCTTTGAAAGTTAGTAACTTTAAAGTTTAATTTAGGCATATTATCAGCACCTATTACTACAATTCTGTAATTTCTGCCTTTAAAGAATGATTTGTAAATATCAACGTCATCACCTTCTCTTAAAGGAAGTGCATTAAATCTTGCCTCAGGAATATATTTACTTGTATCTAAATATGTAAAACCTTTATGTTTAACCAAATCAATACATTGAGCTTCTGATTTATTAAAAGCAAAAATTGAAATTATTGAAATAACTAATATTCTTGTAATTATTTTGTTCATTGTATAGAATTTGAGTTAAGATTTAATTAGAATTAAACAATATAATTCATTCTGACATTTGTAATTAAATCACAAAAACTTTTAAAATTCTCTTCATTCATATTCTCTTCAAGCAAAATGTATGCCTTATAAATGTTGTCAATGTCTTCTTTTAATGATAATAAAACTTTATCATTTTCAACATTTTCTAATGCCATTGTCATTAATTCTAAAGAAATTTTTTGAGCTAAGATACTTTCGGTTAATTGTTTATTTGTTTCGAGAGAACCTTTTGATAAAGAAACGGCAATATATTGAGCTTCAACCCAGCCCCCTATTAAAATCATAGTAGTAATTTTTTGTCGATTATTTTCTTTCAGGTAAGCATCTGTATTCATAAACGACTCATTAATAATACTAATCATTTCTTTTTTGTCAAGTTTAGTATTTTTTATCATATCCAGGTGTCTTTTTTCTATGGAATTTGTAATTCCCAGTTCTTCAGACATTCCTTTAACTACATCAAGATAATTATAAGTTATTTGTTCTTGTTCAAAAAGGCTTGCATAGCTTAAATCAGCGGTATAAATACCGATATTTAATGCAATTTTTGAATTTGTATTATATTTTGCAGAATTATTAGTAGGATTAATTATATCTTTATTAAAATACAAATCAGGGTTATCAATAAGAAAAACAGCCATGTCTGACGGTGCAACCATTGAAACCAATATTTCTTCTCTTATATCAACCAGTTCTAATGTTTCACCATCCAGTTCGTCAATATCTGCATCTTCTCCTGACTTACAGTTTGTTAAGAATAACGCAATAAATCCTAAAAAAATAGATGTTAAAAGTAAATTTTTGTTCATAATAAGTTTGTTTTATTAATCAGAATACAAACATAGTTAAAAAAAGTATTTTTTAAAAATATTAAACTTAATAAATGTCTGATTTTTTATAGAAACGCAATAATTTTAAAATAATTATTTATTTCAATAACTTTTAGTCAATATCTTATTTTATTATGCTTGTAAATCACAACTATCCGAAATTTTATTTTAAAAAAGCCTGAAAATCCCATAATTTTTAAATTTTACCACAAATTAAAAAAAATGGGATTATTCAAGCGAACCAAAAATACAAATAAACCTTTAATTCGACAAATATTAGATTTAGGGAACTCCTAAAACGGAAGTTCATCAGCCTAAAACCTGTCTACCCCTTTGTTTATAGGCAAAGGCTCAGGTTTTGAGACAAAAGTGTGGGCAAGAAAATAAAATCTAAAAAATATATAAATAATTTTGCTACAAT
>JAKISF010000039.1 GCA_021648725.1 Bacteroidales bacterium
AAATAACATACACATTACCCGAATCCAAACATACGAAATCTAAATTATTAAAAATGGATGACGAACAAGCCGAACTTTTTCAAATTATAATGAAAAATTTTTAGGGTGTCTCAAAAATCAAAACAGGAGTTGGGTTTTACCGGCAGAGAAGAAGGTATTTCTGCCTATGCGGCAGTTTTGATTGTTAAAAACAGTGTTTAAAACAATACTCTTAACTTGATTATTTCCGTCTTAATAAAATATCTTTCTTGTTATTAAAATGAGAGCCTGTCATGCTTTCAGTATTTTAGATTCTGCTTTCTACATCCAAAACTTTATACAACTTGTCTGCACGCCTTACTTTTTCTTCGACAGGCATAGAAAAAACCTGTCCTTTTGTAACTTCTTCAACATTTTTTTCTTCAAACCGAAGTTCTTTTACTTTAGACTGAATAACACCGGTTGTCGGACCGCTTATTAAAATTTCATCGCCAATGCTTAATTTTCCGGTTTGGACATTAAATTCTCCTATCCCTATTTTCGCAAAATAATTACTTGCTTTTCCTATAAATATTTTTTGTTTTGTGGCTTTTGAACCGTAATCTTTACTCCATTCTCCCAATTTTCTGCCCAAATAATAACCGTCCCAAAAACCCCTGTTAAAAACAGTTGAAAGTTGATTTATCCAATTATCAATTTTTTCTTTTGTATAAGAGCTTTCATAAACTGAATTCACAGCCTCCTTATAACATTCTGTTGTAATTTTAACATATTCAGCCGGTCTTGCTCTGCCTTCAATTTTAAGAACCTTTACTCCGGCATCCAATATTTTATTCATAAAATTAATTGTCATTAAATCTTTAGGAGACATGATGTATTCATTATCAATTTCAAGCTCAAAGCCTGTTTCTTTCTCTGTTACAATGTATGATTTTCTGCAAGTTTGCAAACAAGCCCCTCTGTTAGCGGAAGAATTTTGTTCATGTAAACTTAAATAACATTTACCCGAAACAGCCATACATAATGCTCCGTGTGCAAATATTTCTATTTTGATTAATTTTCCGGCAGGACCTTTTATCTGCTCTTTTTCAATTAACTCGTTTATATGCTTTACTTGCTTTAAACTCAGTTCCCGTGCTAAAACCATTACGTCCGCAAAATTTGAATAAAACTTAACTGTTTCTATGTTGCTGACATTCATTTGTGTAGAGATGTGCACCTCTAGATTAATACTGTTTGCATAATTCATCACAGCTTGATCGGAAGCAATTATTGCAGAAACTCCGCTTTCTTTTGCAACATCAACAATTTGCTTCATTACTTTAATATCATGGTCATAAATAATAGTATTAACAGTCAGATAGCTCTTTATTTTATTTTCATTACAGATGCTTACTATGGTTTTTAGATTTTCTGTCGTAAAATTATTACTTGATTTTGCACGCATATTTAATTGCTCAATTCCGAAATAAACAGAATCTGCCTTTGCCTGTATTGCTGCCGCCAAAGATTCAAAAGAACCCACAGGAGCCATAATTTCAATATCTTCTTTTATATATTTCATCTGCTCTTAAAATTTAGCAATTGGTTGTTATGTTTTTCACAAAAAAAGTTAATACATTTTAAAAAATCGCAAATATAATTAAAAAAAGACCTATCTTTGTCAGTTCAAGTCTTTAAAATAAAATTAATAATAATTACAAAATATTATGGAAAACAATAAAGCTTTGGGAATGATTGAAACAAGAGGATTTACTGCAATGGTTGAAGCATCTGATGCAATGGTTAAGGCAGCAAACGTTGAATTGGTCGGATTTGAAGAAATAGGCGGCGGTTATGTAACTGCTATTGTGAGAGGAGATGTGGCTTCTGTCAGAGCTGCGGTTGATGCCGGTATTCGGGCAGCTGAAAAAGTAGGCGAAATTGTTTCATCACACGTTATTCCGAGACCGCATACAAATGTTGACTCTGCACTTCCTTTAAGCAAAAAGCAAAACAAAAAAGCTAAATAACAATGGATTCAAAAAAGAACATAGACTTACGGACGTATATCGTAATTGATTCATTACAATCACAAATGGCTTCCTACTTATCAACCGTTTCGCAAGGTTATCTTCCGGTTGGCGGACAGTCCTGTTGTATTATCGAAATTGCACCGGGTATTGAAATTAACACATTAACAGACGTTGCTCTTAAAGCTACAGATGTTACACCCGGAATGCAAATTGTAGAAAGAGCTTTCGGTTTACTTGAGGTTCACTCAAACAGTCAAGGAAATACTCGAACTGCAGGTGAAGCAGTCTTAAAATCAATTGAAAAAACAGAAGCCGACAGACTTAAGCCAAGAATACTTACAAGCCAACTTATTAAAAATGTCGAAGACCACCACGCTCAATTAATCAACAGAACAAGATGGGGAATGATGCTTCTGAAAGGAGATACATTATTTGTGTTGGAAGTAGAACCTGCCGGTTATGCATATTATGCTGCAAATGAAGCAGAAAAATCTGCAAATATTAATATTATTGACGTCAGAGGATTCGGTCAATTCGGTCGTATTTATATCGGAGGCAATGAAGCAGACGTATTAGAATGTAAATTAAATGTTGAAAAACGTTTAAACGAACTCTCCGGAAGAGAAATAAAATAAAAATCAGAAATAAAAAGCAAAAATATGGATTCAAAATCTCATATCGACCTAAGAACACATATAATAATTGATTCGCTTCAATTACAAATGGCTTCATATTTATCTACGGTTTCAAGAGGATACCTTCCAGTTGCAGGTCAATCTTGTTGTATTACGGAAATTGCTCCCGGCATTGAAATAAATACACTGACAGATGTTGCACTAAAAGCTGTTGATGTAACTCCGGGTATGCAAATTGTTGAAAGAGCATTCGGAATGCTTGAAGTACATTCAGACGAACAAGGAGATACCAGAATGGCGGGAGAAGCAATTCTGAATTCAATCGGAAAAACAGAAAAAGACAGAATAAAACCGCGAATACTTACAAGCCAACTTATTAAAAATGTTGAAGATCATCACGCACAATTAATTAACCGAACAAGAAAAGGAATGATGCTTCTCAGAGGAGATACACTATTTGTTCTTGAAGTTGAACCTGCAGGTTATGCTTATTATGCGGCTAATGAGGCAGAGAAAGCAGCAGATATTAAGATTGTTGAAGTTATGGGATTCGGTAAATTCGGAAGAATTTATATCGGAGGTAATGAAGCAGATGTGTTGGAATGTAAATTAATTGTTGAAAAACGATTATCCGAGATTTCAGGAAGAGAATAAATAAAAATAATTATTAACAATAAAATCAAAATTATTATGTCAGACAATTCATTAGCTTTAGGAATGATTGAATCACGAGGTTTTGTTGCAATGGTAGAAGCCTCTGATGCAATGGTAAAAGCAGCAAAAGTTGAATTAATAGGTTATGAACAAATCGGAGGCGGTTATGTAACTGCAATTGTTCGCGGTGATGTGGCTTCCGTAAGAGCAGCTGTTGATGCAGGTGTTCGTGCTGCCGAAAAAGTCGGAGAAATCGTATCCTCTCATGTTATACCTCGCCCTCACGGAAATGTTAACAGTGCTTTACCTCTTTCAGTTAAAAAAGGAAAATAATCAAATGTTTTAATAATTAAGAAAAATGGTATTAGCAAAAGTTGTCGGAACGGTTGTTTCCACTCATAAAGAACCTAAAATGGAGGGAATTAAATTTCTTCTTCTTGAAAAAATAGACCCTGTTACACAAAAAGGTAAAAATGATTTTGTCGTTTCAATGGATACTGTTGGTGCGGGATTAAATGAAATTGTTTTTTATGTGTCAGGGAGCGGAGCGAGACAAACAAGTCTTACTCTGGGAGTACCGACAGATTCTTCAATTATTGCAATCGTAGATTATATTGAAAAAGACGGAGTTTTCACATTTCAAAAACAATAAATTATTACGCAATGATTCTCGGAAAAGTTGTAGGAACAGTTGTCAGCAGCAAACAAAACGTTAATATTGAAGGAGCAAAATTTCTTTTGATTGAACAATGTAATCAAAAAGGAGAAAAAAGAGGAAATTTTATTATTGTACTTGATTTAGTCGGAGCCGGAAACAATGAATTAGTTATGGTTTCACAAAGTACCCCTGCTCGAGAAACTTCCGTTACTGCCAATAAACCTGTTGACGCAATAATTGTAGGAATAATTGATGTAATTGATGAGAATGGTAAAGTTGTATATACGAAATGAAAGTAGATAAAGATACGATTGTTCTTGGAGTTTTAGAATTCAGCAGCATTGCCGTCGGATTTCATGCCTTAGATGAGATGGTAAAAATCGCCCCTGTCAATATTGTTGATGCAAGAACAATTTGTTTCGGAAAATATCTTATTGTTTTCAGCGGAGATTTAGCTTCTGTAGAATATTCTTTTAAAAAAGGAATTGAAACAGGAAAAGATTATATTGTTGACAGTTTATTGTTGCCGGTTATCCATCAAGAAGTGATAGGTGCTATCGGCAATGTAAAACAGTCTGATAATTGGGGTGCAATCGGTATTATTGAAACATTGAATGTTACATCAAGTATCAGAGCAGCAGATATTGCGGCAAAAGAAGGCAATGTAAGTATTGTTGAAATAAGACTTGCAAACGGGTTCGGAGGTAAATCGTATGTGAAAATGATAGGTAACCTGGAAGATATTCAAGCTGCTGTAGCTTCTGCAAAACACGAGCTTAAAAAAGAAAATTCAATTTTTGCAGACACAATTATTCCGCAACCCGAAAAAGAAATTAAACCGTTTTACTTTCAGAAACCGCAACTATAAACGAAAATAAGTATAAACAAAATGGATAATTTAGAACAAAGTATTCGTCAATTAGTAAGCGAAGCACTAAAAGATTTAAATATTCAACCTGAAATTAATTCAACTTCCGGTAAAATCGGGGTTTTTAGCAATATTAATGATGCTGTTGATGCTGCAGAAACTGCTTTTAAGGAATATATTGAGTTGCCTTTAGATACACGAATTAAAATAATTGAAAATATTCGAAAAGTTTGTCATGAGCAAAACAAGATAATGTCTAAAATGGCTCACGAAGAAACAGGTTACGGAAGATATGAAGATAAAATTGCAAAAAATATTTTAGGAATTAATAAAACTCCCGGTGTTGAAGATTTAAAACCTGATGCTTTTTCAGACGAAAACGGCTTAACAATTGTTGAGAAAGCACCATACGGAGTTATCGGTTCTATCACACCCACAACAAACTCAACAATTTCAATTATTAGTAATGCAATAGGAATGTTATCAGCCGGAAACACCGTGGTTTTTAATCCGCACCCGGCAGCAAAAAAAGTTTCAGCATATATCATAAACTTTTTGAATAAAGCAATTACGGAAGCCGGCGGTCCGGAAAATGTTGTTACTTGTATTGAAAATCCGACAATTGAGTCTGCAAAAACATTAATGGGGCACAATAAAATTGCAATTATGGTTGTTACCGGCGGTCCGGCTGTTGTAAAAACTGCAATGTCGTATCAGAAAAAGGTAATTGCGGCAGGACCGGGAAATCCGCCGGTAATTGTCGATGCAACTGCCGACATAGCAAAAGCAGGGAAAGATATTGTTGACGGTGCAAGTTTCGACAATAACATTATTTGTATTTGCGAAAAAGAAATTCTTGTTGTTGAGTCTGTTGCAGACAGGCTTAAAAAAGAAATGGTAAAAAACGGTGCCTATGAACTAAACTCTGAGGAAATTAAAAAAATTACAGATTTAGTAATAACTGATCCCGGAAGAAAAGGACATGAAGGAGCATCAAATAAAGATTACATCGGCAAAAATGCAGATTATATTGCAAAAGCAATCGGTCTTAATGTTCCTGCTTCAACAAGATTGCTGCTATGTGAAGTTGACAAAGAGCACCCCTTGGTATGGACAGAACAGCTAATGCCGGTTATGCCGCTTGTAAGAGTAAAAGATGTTGATACAGCAATTGATTTAGCCATCGATGTTGAACACGGTTTTAAGCATACTGCAATAATGCATTCTCTGAATATTGCAAAACTCAGCAAAATGGCAAAATTATCAAATTGCTCTATTTTCATAAAAAACGGTCCGAGCTATGCAGGATTAGGATTCGGAGGAGCCGGGTTTGCCTCCTTTACTATTGCAAGCCCCACAGGAGAAGGTGTTACAAAAACAAGCACATTTACAAGAGAAAGAAGGTGTACATTAGTAGATCATTTCAGAATTATATAAATTATTTGTTATGAAGCTCGGCAAAGTATTAGGAAGAGTTGTAAGTACGGTTAAAGTTGATTCTTTTGAAGGATTAACACTACTTCTTATTCAACCTGTAAACGAAAAAAAAGAAAACACCGGAGACCCGATTGTTGCTGTTGACACAATTCATTCAAATATAGGACAGGTTATTTATTATGAAACCAGCAAAGAAGCAAGTATGGTAATTGACTTTATGAATCCGTGTGATGCTGCTATAGTGGGGATTGTTGATGAAATAAATTTGGAGGACGAAAAATGATAATCGGAAAAGTTATAGGAAATATTGTTTCGACAATAACAAGTACAGATTATAAAAACAGGACAATTCTGATCATTCAGCCTGTTGATACTTCCGGCAAAGAAAAAGGCAGCTCTTTTTTAGCAATCGATTCTGTACAAGCCGGTGTCGGAGATACTGTATTAACACTGGATGAAGGCGGTTCTGCAAAAATGATTTTAAAACCGGAAACAAATTCTGTTAAACAAGTTGTTGTAGGAATTATTGACCATATCGAAAAAGAAAAATGAATAAAGAACAAGTAAAAACTATTGCAATAGGAGCAGACCACGGAGCATTCGAAACAAAAGAAAGCCTGAAAAAATATTTGCAAGTTGTGGGTTATAAAGTTCTTGATATAGGAACAGATAACAACACAATTGCCGTAGATTATCCCGATTTTGCTTATCTCGTTGCAAAAAAAGTTGTAAGCGGAGAGTGTGACAGAGGAATAATGTTAGACGGTGCCGGAATCGGTTCGTCAATGGTTTGTAACAAAGTAAAAGGAATAAGAGCAGCATTGTGCTGGAGCAACAAAACAATAATAAACAGCAGGCAACATAATAATGCCAATGTCTTAACAATGGGAACAGCACAACACTCAGTTTCAGACATTTGTGCGATGGCAAAATTATGGTTGGAAACTGATTTTGAAGGAGGCAGACATTGGCCAAGAATAAATAAAATAACGGCAATCGAAAAAAAATAAAATTATAATATGGATCACAACGAATTAGTTGACAAAATTACGAATCAAGTAATGTCAAAAATTAAAAACAACACACAACTGAAAAGCACAGTTACAGATTTATCCGATTCGAACAATCGGAGTTCAGAAATCACAACACAGGAACTGGCAAGATATTTTGATCATACATTATTAAAACCTGATGCTGTGGATTCTCAATTTGACCAACTTTGTGAAGAAGCAAAAAAATATAATTTTTATTCTGTTTGTGTAAACTCAAGTTGGGTTAAATATGTTGCAAAAAAAGTCAGAGGTTCAAATGTTAAAGTTTGTTCTGTAATCGGTTTTCCTTTGGGCGAAACGGACAGCAGAAGTAAGGCTTTTGAAACCAGGAATGCACTTGAAAACGGTGCAAATGAAATTGATATGGTAATAAGTGTCGGAGCTCTTAAATCCGGCAATATAAAATATGTAGAAGAAGATATCAGAGCAGTTCAAAGAGCATGCAGAAGTACTACCGTATTAAAAGTTATACTTGAAACATCTTTACTTACTGAAGAAGAGAAGGTTATTGCCTGCGAGATTTGCAAAAAAGTTGATGTTGATTTTGTAAAAACAAGTACCGGTTTCGGAAACGGAGGAGCAACAATTGCAGATATCGAACTTATGAGAAGAGTGGTAGGTCCGAAAATGGGCGTAAAAGCAAGCGGAGGGATTCGAGACTTTAAAACTGCCGTAAGCATGATTAAAGCCGGAGCAACAAGAATAGGAGCCGGAGCAAGCGTTGCAATTATTGAAGGAGATAAAGTTACGGGAAATTATTAATACGCATTAACAAAATAAAAAAAACACAAAGATATTTAAAGTATGAAAGCATATGTATTCCCCGGACAGGGAGCCCAGTTTGTAGGAATGGGCAAAGATTTATACGAAAATTCAGAACTTGCAAAAGAAATGTTTGAAAAGGCAAATGATATTCTCGGTTTCAGAATAACAGACTTAATGTTTGACGGAACAGATGAAGATTTACGACAAACAAATGTAACTCAGCCCGCTATTTTTTTACATTCCGTAATTTTAGCAAAAACATTAGGTGATAACTTTAAACCCGACATGGTTGCCGGGCATTCTCTCGGAGAATTTTCCGCTTTAGTTGCAAACGGAACTTTATCTTTTGAAGACGGTCTTAAATTAGTTTCACAAAGAGCCGATGCAATGCAAGAGGCTTGCGAAATTGAACCTTCAACTATGGCAGCTGTTTTAGGGCTTGATGATGAGAAAACAGAAGAAATTTGTGCGTCAATTGATGATGTTGTAGTTCCTGCAAACTATAATACAAACGGACAAATTGTTATTTCCGGTTCAATAAACGGAATTGATAAAGCAATTGAAAAATTAACCGAAGCCGGAGCAAAACGTGCAATTAAGTTAAATGTAGGCGGTGCTTTTCATTCTCCTTTAATGGAACCTGCAAGAGAAAAGCTTGCCGCAGCAATTGAAAACACAACTTTTAGAGAGCCTATTTGTCTTGTTTATCAAAATGTTACGGGAAGGGCAGTTAATGAAGTAGGTGAAATTAAGAGAAATTTAGTTTCCCAACTTACAGCTCCCGTTAAATGGACACAGATTATGAAAAATATGATTGCCGACGGTGCCGAATCATATACGGAAGTAGGTCCGGGAAAAGTTCTGCAGGGATTACTGAAAAAAATTGACAGAAAATTTCCGACTTTCAGTGCATAGCAATTGTAGATAAATTTTAAACTTTTCTAATAACGGAATAAGGATATACCGAGAAAACGGTTTAATGGTCAAAAATAGTTGGTAAAGAGTTCTGTACACTATGTAAACAATGAGAAAGAAGAAAGTTTGTTGAAATCAGTTTCAAAAAACTTTTTTTGTTTTATGAAAAGTTCAAAAAAAGCGTTGTTGGGCTTGCAAAAGTCTTGATACAATAAAGTGGGGAAAGCAACAAAATAAACAAAGATATAAATGTAAAAACTGTGACATTTTTTTCACTTCCGACAATAAATCTGTTAGTATTTCCAATAGATTTATTTGGTTTAAAAAATGGATTATCAGAAGGAGAACCATTGGTGAGTTAGTAAAAGAAAGTCCTTATTCTGAAAAAACATTAAGAAGGTTTTTCTATCATTACCTTTCAAAAGCTCCTGTGTTATCAGTATTTCCTTCCTTAAAAGTAAATTTAATAATTGACGGGACATATTTCAGTAATGGTATTTGTTTAGTTCTGTATAGAAACAGTATGATGAAATTTACACAACTTTATCGGTTTTCTGATAGAGAGCATTACTCAGAAATCAAAGAAGATTTATTGAACCTTTTAAAACTTGGTGTTCAAATAGAAAGTGTTACTTGTGATGGTCATAAGTCTATAATTAAAGCAGTGAGAGAATCCCTCCCGGATACTATATTGCAACGTTGTCTTGTTCATATACAAAGAGATTGCCGTGTTTGGTTAACTAAAAAACCAAAAAGTGAAGCAGGTTACAAACTTAGAGAAATAAGCTCCAAGATTTATTTGATTAAATCTCATTATGAACTAAGCTTTTGGCTGTTAGACTTGCATAATTGGTATGAAGAATATAAAGGTTTTATTAGTAAAAAAAGTTATAACCCGGAAACAAACAGATATTGGTTTACACACAAATCTGTGAGAAGATCCTTTATGACAATAAAAAGAGCACTGCCAAATATGTTTCATTATTTAGATAATCCGATGATACCAAAAACAACTAATTCTATTGAATCATTTTTCGGACATATGAAGGGACATTTAAATATCCATCGCGGTTTATCATACAAACACAGGAAACAATATCTTATGTGGTATTTATACTTTAAAAACAAAGAAAAAGGTTTTTAAAGCTATAAAACTTACCGGTAATAAAAAGAAAAAGGACTTCTTTTAAAAGTCCTTAATATTACCGTATAAGATTAATCCTATCGCTGATAAGTTGCTCCTCAGCAGAGCTTATGTCCTTTTCGGATTAATGGTCATAGTTTATAAAATACTTTTCACAAAATCACCAACTATTTTTGACCACATTACCAAATTTAAGATGTTGATTTGCAGTATAATGCCAAGCATTGGTTTTTTTTGGTAAAATAATTTACAACACAAGAGAAATCATTCCGCCGATAACTAAACTTACAATAAATAAAAAAGATAACATTAACATACAACCCGAATTTGAACGCATTTTTTTTCGTTCTCTGTCTCGCCTGTTTATTTTTCCAAATGTAAAAGATTTTGATTTTGGTTTTTTGAGTGTCGGGGAATTTATATTTTGTTCTTTTTCAGTAATTTCCTTTATTTTGTATAAATCATTCTCTGGTTCAAACTCAATCATTATACTTGAATCATCGTTTTCAAAAATTAATGTTTCCGGTTCTTTATCTTCTTTATAATTTGCATCAAAATTATCAACTAATTCTTTTGCTTCTTTTAAACTGTAATTAAATTTATCTTTTACATATTTTACAGCTTGAATTTTTTGCCCTTTTTGTAAAAGTGCATGTATGAAATTGATTTCATTTTCATCCAACTGAATGGTTTTAAGCTCGTTTTCGGTTATATTATCTTCAAATGTTATTTCTTCTCCTTTTTGTTCATATTCAAAAGTGTCAATTTCTGAAATATTACTATAAAATTTGTCAAATATATCTTTTGAATCTTTAAGTGATAAACCTGTTATTTGCCGAATGTACTTTATTGCCCTAATGTTCTGATTTCCGGAAATATGATGTTTGATGACTCTTTTGTCTTGTTCGCTAAGTTGTTGTTTCATTTGTTTTTTATTTTTATTGCTGTCAATATTTGCATACTCACAAATATACAAAATTAAATTTAACTTCTGTAAAAGAATCTTCTTTGTATAATGATATTAAAAAATACCCTCCGATAGTGTTTCTGCTCAGATTTTATTGTAATGCTTTTCGAGCTTTTAAGATATATTTTGCCGTATCAAGCGGACTTATACCTCTATATTCTCTTATTACGCCTTGTTCGTCAGTACATATTTCATAAGAATGAAATTTAGTTGAAATTTTAGCTTTCCCGCCGGAACGTGAACTTAATTTTATGGGATAATCAATAGAAGTTGCCAAAGGCATTGTTCCTGTAAGGATAAATTTCCCGTTTTCAATTTCGGGAGAATTAAAATTACCTCGCATTTTTGTAATATCACTCGTGATTTTGCCGAGTAATTCTTCGGTTGCCGAAATTTTGAAAGAAACTGTCGGTTCAAGAAGGTTTGTGCCGATTTCTTTTAAACCTTGCATAATTCCCATGGGTGTTGCTACAACAAAATCACCCGGATTTGAATGTACTTGATGGTCTTCGCCTTCAACTAAAGTAATTTTAATATCGGTAACTTCCCAGCCTTTAATGCCTTGCTTTAATGCTTCGGGTATGGTTCTTTTAACTTTGTTTTGGTATTTTTGCTGTACATCATCAACACTTATTTCTGAATGATATTCCACACCGCTGCCTAGTTTTGCCGGTTCAATTTTGAATTTCATAATTGCCCAGCATGGTTTTGGCATCCAATATTTTACAAAACCGAACCCTGATTTTGCAGGCGTTTCTTTGTAAATAATTATAGGGTTTTCAAATTTTGCTTTTATATTGAAACGATTTTCCAAAATGCTTTCAATAATTTGCATTTGAATCCATCCCATAATCTTAAGGTGCAGTTCTTTTTCTTCTCGCAACCAATAAAAATCAAGATTAGGGTCTTCTTGCGAAAGTTCTTGCAAAGCATCAGCTAAATTTGTGTAATCTTTTTCTTGCTCAGCTCTTACCTGAACTGTTAATAAAGGTGTTTTTAAACTTATATTTTCGGGAATTTGTTCGGAAGGTTCACCAATAATATCACCGATTTGTGCTTCTTTTAATCCGCATAAGCCTGCAACATCTCCGGCATATACCACGCCTGTGTCTTTAAAAGTGTTTGCAAAAGTTTTTCGAACTTGCGTAACTTTTTCTTCTGCTTTTTTTGAATGGTTAAAAATTACTTCTCGATTATTAATTTGTCCTGAAAATATTTTCACATGAGCAATTTTACCCATTGTTTTATCGTGTGAAATACCAAAAACTAATGCCGACAGTTTTTTAGCATTTCCTCCTTTCTGAATAGAGAAATAATTTACAACAGCATCTAACAATTCAGTTGTGCCGATTGAATTTTTTGCAGAGCCGATAAGAACAGGATATAAGTAAGTATTTTTTACGGCATCTTTTAAGGCTTTGTCGGCTTTTTCAAATTTAATTTCTCGATTTTCAAGAAAGTCTTCAAGAATTTCATCATTACATTCGGCAAGTTTTTCAATTATGCTTTCATTAGCATTTTCAGAATTCCAAACAGATTGTATGCTTACATTATTATTTTCTTCATTTATTGCTTCTTGCAAAATTACCGAAGAGGCTGACAGCTCTTTTCTAATATCTTGAATAGCAGATATATAATCGGAACCTGTTCTGTCAATTTTATTGATAAAGATAATTGCCGGAATGTTCCTTTGCTTTAAGCCTTGCCAAATGGTTTCGGTATGAGCCTGTACACCTTCAACAGCCGAAATAACCAAAATTGCAGAGTCGATAATTCTCATGCTTCGCTCTATATCTGCGGTAAAATCAACATGCCCGGGTGTGTCTATAAGATTTATTTGTGTGTTTTTATATTCAAAACTTGTATAAGATGATTTGACCGATATTCCTCTGTCTTTCTCAACTTTAAGAAAATCTGTTTGCGAAGTTCCTTTGTCAACATTTCCGAGTGTTTTAGTTTTACCGCATGTGAAAAGGAAATTTTCTGTTATTGTTGTTTTTCCGGCATCGGCATGAGCAAAAATTCCGATATTAATTATGTTTCCTTTATTCATGGAAGTTATTCAATATCTTTTTTATTGTGAGAATTTACGAATAAGATATTTCCGATATCGTCATAATTTTGAAAATGTTTGCTTTCTTCGTGTGTCAACATTTCTTCTCGGAAGCCTATAATTGTTAATCCGGCATCAGACGAATATTCATTTATTATTGTTTTCGGAGCAACATCTTCCGATTGAATAATTATTTCAATATTTTGGGATGTAATCGGCAGTCTTCCGCTTTTTACCAGTTCGTTTAAATGTGTTCTTACACCGTCAGCTTCTTCTTCTTTACATATATCAAAAATTTTAATATCAGCTTTTTTCCAATCAGGATGCCCGAGAATTATAAAACTCAGAAGAATCATTAAGTTCCCGTTTTCTTCATCGGCATTTTTTATCCAGACATGAATACCGTTTTTGTAATATACCGGTTTTCGACTTGATGCAAGAATACAAACATCAAAATTACCTGAGTTTACGAGTTTGAAATTATCAATTATATCTTTTAAGCCTGCGGGGTCTTCCTTATCGTATTCAAAAATAACCATATTGTTTTCCATTCCGGCAATACCGGGAATTTGGATTGCTTGTGCAATAGCAGAAGTGTATGAAGGAGAGATAATTGTGTCGATATAAACAAAATTATTTGTTCCCATATTTTTCAGAAGTTTTTTAAGTTCTTTTTCTGATTGTTTATAAGTACTTTTTGAATAGTAGCCTTCAATACGGTGCAAATATGTTCCGAATCCGTATTTGTATGATATCCAATTTAAGAGCCTGAAAGCATTGTCGCGTTTAAACGAGTTTTTTGAAATACAAATTGCACTCGGTCGCCATTCAACATATTCTTTTTTGTTTTTATGCCTCTGAAGGTAAATTTGTAAACTTCGGTTTACTTGAAAAATAGTATTTGCAAAAATTGAAACTAAACCTTTTCTTTTTTTATGATATGAATTAATATAAATGTAAAGCAGTGTCATTAAGATTATTGCAGCTACTGCGTAAGGCATGTTAATTTTAAACATAATCCAAACCGAAGCAACAAAACCGATTAGCGAAATATACCATTTTGATTTAAATGACGGTCGGTAAGACGGAGAAGAACCGAAATGATTAAGCAATGAAATTAAACTTAATGAGCCGTAGGTTACCATAAAAAACATGGAAATAATTTCGGCAACGGCGTTGATATCTCCGATGATAACAAAAACCATTGCAATAATTACCGTAAATAATGAAGCATTGGTCGGTTCGTTGTCTTTTTTTCTGCCTTTTGACAACCAATTATTAATTCCGGATACCGGAAATGACTTATCGCTTGCTAAAGCTTGCAGTGTACGCGGAGCAACCATAACCGAACCGAGAGCTGATGAAATTGTTGATGCCGCCAAACCTATAGGTATAACAAGCCAACCCCATTTTGCAACTTTCCCCATTACAAATTGGTCGGTCATTAAATCTTCGGGGCTTGCCGAATATGCTAATTTATAAGCAATAAAAAAGTAAATAATCATGCCTGCAACGGTTGCAACAGTTGTTCCTATCGGAATTGATTTTCCGGGGTTTTTTAAATCGCCGGATAAACCTACTCCGGCTGTCATACCCGTAAAAGCAGGAAAAATTATTGCAAAAACAACAAAGAAATTATCAAGGTTTCGGAATTCGGCATTTGCAAAGTTGAATGAGGATGTTTCGGCATAAGATGTAGTTCCGACAAAAAACAAGATTAATGAAATAACAAGCACGGCAACTACAAAGTATAGTGCTTTTACACCGAGGTTTGCACCTTTTTTCAAAATAAGAATAGAAAGCAAAATCATAACCGGAATGCTTACAACTTGTCGAGGAAGAAAGATGTCATGGGTTTCTTTCATGTAGTTAAAAAAGAATTCAAATGCTTCGGTAAATGCAATAACATAAAAAGCAATACTTATGGCTTGTGACATAAATAATGCAATTCCGATTGTTGCTCCGATATTAAGACCGAAAGAGCGTGAAATAATAAAATATTCGCCGCCGCCTTCAACTCGCTTATTTGTAGCTATTTCTGAAATGGCAAGTGCTGTGGGAATTGTAACAAGGTGTCCTAATAAAATAATAAAGATTACACCCCAAAAACCGAGTGTTCCGACAGCAAAACCAAAACGTAAAAATAATATGGCTCCAAGAATGGTTGATATTGCGGTAAAGAAAACCGGAGCCGTTCCGAATTTTTTGCTTACGTTCATCTTTTTTATTTATAAAGTTTTCTTTTTCAAAAATAGAAATAATGCTGATAAATAAAATAATACTTAGTTTTTTTTCTTCAAATAGGTATAAATTTTTTCTGAAGAGCTGTAAATGAGAAATGTTAATTATTTTAGTGTTTATGCTTTTGAAATTGTGAATGCAAATGTAGTCCCTACTCCGGTTGTGCTTCTTACGTTAATTGTTTGTTTGTGAGCTTCAATAATGTGTTTAACAATTGCCAGCCCAAGACCGGTACCGCCTTTATCTCTCGACCGTGCTTTATCTGTTCTGTAAAAACGTTCAAAAATTCGAGGTAAATCATTTTCCGATATTCCCGGGCCTTCATCGGTTATTTCTATAAGATAGTTTTTGTCCATATCGAAAAAGCTGATTTTTATTTTTCCGTTTTTGGAACTATATTTTATTGCATTATCAATCAGATTAATAAAAACTTGTTTTATTTTTTTTTTGTTTCCGAAAGCATAAATAGGATTTGTATAATCTTCTCTGAAAAAGAGTTTTATGTTTTTATCAGATGTTTTGTCTATAAAAAGTTCATTAACATCTTTTGCCAATTGTAAAATGTCAAATTTCTTAAAATCCGGTTTTAAATTAATTCTTTCAAGTTCTGAAATTGTATCTAAATCTTCAAGAATATCAATAATTCTTTCTATATTTTTATTGGTTCTTTTCAGGTATTTCGTTGTTAATTTTTTATCATCAATTGCTCCGTTTATTAAAGAATAAATATATCCTTGAATGTTAAAAATTGGGTTTTTAAGCTCATGAGATATATTTCCTATGTATTCTCTTCTGAATGTTTCTCTTTCTTTTAATGTTGAGATTTCAACTTCATGCTCTTTGCTCCATTCTTCAACTTCGTCTTTTACTTCTTTTATTATATCTCCTTTTAAATCAACTTCCGGTTTTTCGTTCTTTTGAAGTTTTAAGTTACGTATTGTTTTGTATATCAGTCTTATTTTGTCATAAATAAATCTTTTTAAAATATATTCAAAAAGAAAAAACGAAAAGATAAAGATTGCTGTGTTGAATATTAATAGTACGAATAGATTGAATTTTATTTCAGGAAATAAAAATGATGCTGTTAAATACAGTATTGAAACAAAAAGTGTATGCAGAAAACTTACGGCAAAAGATATTTTGCGAGGGTTTGTAGTTTTTAATGTTCTGAATTTCACAGTTTTAATCTTCAAATTTATATCCGATTCCTTTTATCGTTTTTATATTTTTGATTCCTGTTTTTTCTCTTATTTTCCTTACGTGAACATCTATTGTTCTTGTTCCTACTATAACATCGTTTCCCCAGATTTTTTCAAAGATATTATCTCTCGTAAAAACATGGTTCGGTTTTGAAGCAATTAACTTAAGTATTTCAAATTGTTTTTTAGGCAACGAAATCTTTTCATTATTCTTATAAATGACATATCCTGTTATGTCAATGCGATATTCTCCGAATGAAATAATATTATTTTCTGCTTCATCTTTTTTATATCGTTTTAAAAGTGCTTTTATTTTTGAAAGTAAAACTTTCGGGCTTACCGGTTTTGTAATATAATCATCGCCGCCGGCTTCAAAACCTACAATTTGAGAATAATCTTCGTTTCTTGCTGAAAGAAAAATTATTATTGTGTCATTATTATCAGGAAGTTCTCTTATGTTTGCACAGGTTTGGTAGCCGTCCGTAACAGGCATCATTACATCTAAAATTATTATATGAGGTTTTTTGTTTTTGACAATTTCTATAGCTTCATCTCCGTTTTTTGCCGTATATACGGTGTATCCTTCTTTTTTTATATTGTATTGCAGAATTTCTCTGACATCTTTTTCGTCATCAACAATTAATATTTTATATTCAGATTTATACATTCTCGGAGTTTTGCGGTTTGACTTTTCAGTAAAAATAATTGTTTTTTTTCAATTAAGAAATTAATCTTCCGTAACGTCCAAGAAGTCTCTGTATGCTTTAAACAAACTCATTATGTGCATACTAATATTTTTAAGCTCTTCTAAAATATTGAAATACAGCAAACTGTTTCTTACATTTACAACATCTGCTTTCACTCTTTTAACTTGTTTCCTGCGAGAATTATTAATAAGTTTTATAATATTTTCCATTTCTGCGTTTAATGAATCTCTTTGTTTAAAATCTTTTTTATCCATTGCTTTCATTATGTTTGAACTGAATATATCCATAGAGTTATAAATATTTTCCAGCTCATCTTTTTGTTCAAGAAGCAAAGGTCTGTGAGAATTAATAAAATGTTCGGCAATAGGTTGTACAGTAAAGAATACACTCATCGCAATTTCTCTTTGAGCTTCAATCATTTGAACATAAAAAATGCCGGCTTCTTCTGCATCGGAAACTAAGTTTAATAATACTTTATTTGTTCTTGTTTTTCTTTTTTTAGTGTATTCTCTAAGGTTATCAACTTCTTTTATTAAAGGTTTTGCAAATTTGCTTTTGTTATCAGAAACATTTGCAAAAGCCTTTTTTAAATATTTTCCGCTTCTTTTTAGGACTCTTTTTATTTGCTTGTCAGCTTTTTCAATAAGTTCTGCTTCCGTAATTTCATTTTCTTCTGCGGCTTCCTTTTCTTCTTCTTCCGTTTCTATGTCTTCTTCACTTAAAACTTTTTTGGAACGATTTCTGAATAATAAAAATATTACACCTACTTCAAGAATTAATGCTGTAACAAATCCTGTATAATGTATTAATGCTGCAAAAGATGCCGCAATAAGTAATGCAGACAAAGCCGTTAAAAACCAACCGCCGATAACACTTACAACACCGGCAATGCGATAAACGGCAGATTCTCTGCCCCAAGCACGATCGGACAAAGATGCCCCCATTGCTACCATAAAAGTAATATAAGTTGTAGAAAGGGGGAGTTTAAAAGATGTTCCTATTGATATTAAAATGGCTGCGATTAATAAATTTACCGATGCTCTTATTAGGTCAAATTCCGGAACATCTTTCATGTCTTTTTTTGATTTCTCAGGCATTTGAAATCTTGTGTCAATCCAATCTCTTGTTTTATTCGGGATTATAGCTTGTACTGCATTATTAAAATGGATAGACCCTTTTACAATGGCTCTTGAAAAAGTATTTGAAGAAAATTTTTCGTCTTTATCTCCTTGTGCAGAAAGATCTAAAGTTGTTTTTGCCACATTTTTTGCTTTTTTAGATGTCCATAAAGTAATAATCATGATTGCACCTGCAGTAAACAAGAAAAATGCGGGAGTAGGGACTTTTTTTCCGAGAGCTTCCATATAATAAAGGTGCGGATCTATAGAGCCTGCTTCTTTCCAAAATTCCCAGGAATTAAATCCTGCTATCGGAACTCCTATAAAATTAACCAAATCGTTTCCTGCAAATGCTAATGCTAATGAAAAAGTTCCCAGAAGAATTATAAATTTCAAAATATTTACTTTCAGAAACTTAATAGAAATATATGATACAATTGACCAAAATAAGAAACTTCCCGCAATTATTATTAATGTGTATTCTTTCAGAAATACTTTAATTTCTCCGTAAAAATCTGTCCCTTTTAAGCCTTTCAGAACTATAAAATACGTAATTGCTGCAATTGTAATTCCCCCGAAAATTGCCATTGAAAAGGGTCTTGTTTTAGTATTGTATTGAAACGTAAAAACAATTCTGGAAATATATTGCGAAATTGCACCTAATGTAAATGCAACAACAACAGAGAGTAATATTCCGAAAATTATCCATAGTGCAGTAGAAGAATTAATAAAAAGAGCAAGGTCAGAAAAAGGTCTGTTTTCGCCTAACACTTTTATGAAACCTACGGCAATTGCAGCACCCAATAAATTAAATACAATTGAAACCGTTGTTGATGTCGGCATTCCCAAGCTGTTAAAGATGTTTAAAAGCAAAATATCACCGATAAGAACAGCAACAAAAATTACCATAATATCATAAAAAGAGAACATCTGCGGATGAAAAATTCCTTTTCTTGCTACTTCCATCATTCCGCTTGAAAAAACAGCTCCGATAAAAATTCCTAAACTTGCAATTATCATTATTGTTTTATAATTAAAAGCTTTTGAGCCTAATGCAGAATTTAAAAAGTTAATTGCATCATTGCTTACACCTACTACTATGTCAATTACGGCCAATACCAATAAACTAATTACAACGATTAAAATTATTGTTTCCATAATAATTATTATAAGCTTAACAGTTAAAAATTTATCAAAAATAGATTAAATAAAAACACTATAAAAGAGCATCTTTAATATTAACATTAACTTAACATTAATGAAATAAATGATTAATATAGGATGGTGTATGTCGTGACAAACAGCAGAAAACTGTTTCTGTTTATAATATTTTTTTGTGAATTCTAAACAATAAAATAATTACCAATAAAAATCCTTTTTTATTTGATAAGTATACTTAATGTTTTACCTGCCATTTTGCAAGGTTTTTGTCTAAACTCCAAAAAAACTTGCAATTATTCACATTACCCTTAATCATTAGTTAATTACCATTGTATTGTGTGATTTTCTGTGAGTAACAGCGTATTAACTTTTTTATTTAAATGGTATTTACTATTTTATTTAGGCTTAAAGAATTTACAAAGGAATATTCCCATGCTTCTTCTTCGGGAGTTTATCAACTTTATTTTCAAGCATTTTAAAACCTCTTATTAATCTTCCTCTTGTATCTTCGGGTTTTATAATTTCATCAACATAACCTCTTGCTGCTGCAATATACGGATTTGCAAACATTTCATTATATTCGGTTTCTTTTTCGGCATGTTTTTTTGCAGAATCTTTTGCTTCAGAAATTTCTTTCTTAAAAATGATTTCAGCTGCACCTTTTGCTCCCATAACGGCAATTTCGGCAGTAGGCCATGCAAAATTTAAATCGGCACCTATGTGTTTTGAATTCATAACATCGTAAGCTCCTCCGTATGCTTTTCTGGTAATAACCGTAATTCTCGGAACTGTTGCTTCTGAAAAGGCATATAATAATTTTGCACCGTTTGTAATAATTCCTCTCCATTCTTGGTCAGTTCCGGGTAAAAACCCGGGTACATCTTCAAAAACCAAAAGAGGTATATTAAAAGCATCGCAAAAACGAACAAAACGAGCTCCTTTTTTTGAGGAATCAATATCTAAAACTCCTGCCATAGACATCGGCTGGTTTGCAATTATACCGATACTTTTTCCGGCTAAGCGTGCAAATCCTACAACTATGTTTTCTGCATAATCTTTGTGAACTTCATAAAATGATTCTTTGTCAATAACTTTATATATAACATCTTTAATATCATAGGGTTGATTAGGACTTTCAGGAACAATTGAATTTAATTCAATATTTGCCTCGTTGCCTGTTTCATATTTCATTTCCGGAGTTATTTCTTCACAATTCTGAGGAATATAACTCAACAATTTCTTGATTTGTTCAATTGCATCAACGTCATTATAAGCTGTAAAATGAGCAACACCTGATTTTGTAGAATGTGCACTTGCTCCTCCGAGTTCTTCGGAAGTTACTTCTTCATGTGTTACTGTTTTAACTACATTGGGTCCGGTTACAAACATATATGAAGAGCCTTCAACCATAATATTAAAATCAGTAATTGCAGGAGAATATACTGCACCGCCGGCACAAGGTCCCATTATTGCTGATATTTGGGGAACAACTCCTGATGCTAATGTATTTCTGTAAAAAATATCAGCATAACCGCCCAATGAAACAACACCTTCTTGAATTCTTGCTCCTCCTGAATCATTTAAGCCTACAACGGGAGCACCGTTTTTCATTGCTAAATCCATTATTTTAACAATTTTTTCGGCATGTGCTTCGGCAAGTGAGCCTCCGAATATTGTAAAATCTTGCGAAAATATATAAATTAATCTCCCGTTTACAGTTCCGTATCCGGTTACCACTCCGTCTCCTAAAGGTATGTTTTTATCTAATCCGAAATCTTGTGAACGATGGGTTACAAATCTTCCTGTTTCTTGAAAAGAGCCTTTATCCAAAAGCAGCTCAACTCTTTCTCTTGCAGTCAATTTACCTTTTTTATGCTGTTTTTCTATTCTTTCTTTTCCGCCGCCTTGAAGTGCTTTTTTATTTATTTCTTCAAGTCTTTTAAATTTATCTTTATTTATCATCGTATATTTAAAATTTGAATATTTTGTGACAACAAATTTAAAAAAACTCCCGAAAAAAAGCATTATTTTTCAGGAGAACATATTTTTCGTTTTTTAATTTCATTTAAAATATTAAAACCGATTCTAACTTCACGGAATATTCTTTTTCGTTATATTTATCGGTAATATTCTTAAATTGCTTGATGTCATTGTAAATTTCTGCTTTTTCAGAATAAACTTGGTCGCTGAAGCTACTGCCGATATTAATATAATACTTCATTTTTTCACCGTAATCTTTAATAATAATATCTAAAATCTTATATGCTTTTTCCTTTTCTCCTGTTTTAAAATAATTACCGACAATTTCTGTCATAGAATCATCATAAGGAATTTTATTTTCGGGCAGAATTTCAATACATCTGTCCAATACTTCAATTGCTTTTTCTTTTTTGTTTTCATTAATCAGTGCAGATGCTAATTTCGCATAAGTTTCTCTGACAGCCATTATACGAATATTTCGCAAATCAAAATTGCCGATGTAAACATCATCTTCTTTTATTCGCCCCCAAACAAATTTAGTCATAAGTTTATCATACATTACATCGGTATTAATATATCCTGTTTGCCCTTCTGTTTTGTAAGGAACCAGACGATATGCAAAACCCTCCAACCTGAAATATTTTTGTAAGCCGTAATAATTTTGATGCGGAACACTCGTAGCAAAGTAAATAGGCCGTTCCCAGTTGTTTCTTGCAATTATTTCAAGAACAGCCATATCATTTTTAAATAAATAGGTTTTATTAATTGTCCATTCAATATTTTTCTCAAATTTACTTAATTCTTTTGCGGTAAAACTTCCTATTTTTGCTGCTTTTGGCCACGGCACATTTAATGACAGTTTTTTTGAAGGTAAATAATTTATTTCTTCACCATCGTTTGCTTGCAGTTTTGTATCTGAATTATCGGAAGCAACAAAGTCCATTGCATAATTTAAGGGTAAATGATTTTCTGAAATTTTTTGAAGGAAAACTTGCAATAATGAGCTTATTTCGTCAACTGAAGATTTGTCAATTTTATATTTTTTTATAAAATCTTCATCGGAAAGATTTACTACAATCCCGGCAAACTTAACCGGAGATACACCATTCATCATTTTAAGAATTGTATTATATTCTTCGGGGTTTTCTTTTGAATATTCTGATTTCTCTAAAATAACTTTTAAATTTTCTTTTATAGAATTAAAATCTTCTTGATAAATAATTTCTTTTGTAAAATACTTTTCATCAATAAAAGCTTCGGGATTTTCAGTAATATAAACAGCATCACGAATTCCTTCGCGATATTTATCGTGTTTCATTTTGAAAGGAACCGGTTTTGCATTATAAGATTGCATTTGCATTTGGTCTATATACCAATCAGTTCCGAGCAAACTTAAATTTACGACTTTAATATCGGTTCTGTATCCTTCAACTTCTTGCATGTACCAAAGCGGAAATGTATCATTATCACCGTAAGTAAATAAAATCGCATTTTCATCACAGGAATCTAAATAATTTTTTGCATAATCTGCAGTTGTGTATCTTCCCGAGCGATCATGGTCGTCCCAATTTTCAACAGCCATAATTAACGGAACCGGAACGGCTGTAAGAACAGTTAACAATAAAGTTACTTTTTTAGTAAGTCGAGAGTTTAAAAAGTTATAAATTCCGGTTATTCCCAGACCTATCCATATTGCAAAAGCATAGAAAGAACCTGCATAAGCATAATCTCTTTCCCTGGGCTGGTACGGTGTTTGATTTAAATAAACAACAATTGCAATTCCTGTAAAAAAGAATAAAAGAAACAAAACAGAAAAACTTCTTTTATCTTTTGAAAATGTATAAAGCAAACCGATAAAACCTAATAAAAAAGGTAAAAGATAATATTTGTTTCTGCTTTTATCATTTTTCATCTTTTCGGGTAAATCTCCTTGGTTTCCTATCATCATTTTATCAATAAAAGGAATGCCGCTTATCCAATTCCCTTTAGAAATTCCTCCGTGAGACTGAAGGTTATTTTGTTTGCCCGAAAAATTCCACATAAAATATCTGAAATACATGTGGCTTAACTGATAAGTAATAAAAAACTGAATATTATTTATAAAATTTGGTTTCTCTCCGGGTTCTACTCCTCCCCAAGTTTGATATGCCGAAATATGAAGCTGATCTCTGCTGTACATTCTGGGAAAAATTGTTTTTCTGTCATCATCAAAATCATAATCGGGATTTGTTTTTTCAATTTTTAAATATTCCCCGTCTTTCGGAATATATGTATAATTAGGATAGGATACATATTGACCGTTTTTTTCTTTTAATTTTGCATCGAAATATTGTCCGTAAATTAAAGGTCTTGAACCGTATTGTTCTCGATTAAGATATGATAAAAGCGTAAATATATTTTCCGGATTATTTTCATCCATAGGCGGATTTGCATTTGACCTTATCATAATAATTCCATAAGACGAATATCCGATAAGGATTACAGTTATTGCCGTAAGAACAGTATTTAAAATTATTTTATTCTTTTTTAATGAATAATAAATTCCGTATGCAAGTAAAGCAAATGTTAAGAAAATATAGAATAATAAACCGCTGTTATAAGGTAAACCTAAGCCGTTTACGAATAACAATTCAAATTTAGAAGCTAATACAACATATCCCTGAATTATTCCGTACATCAGAAAACCGACAAGTGCAACTGAGATTATTGCAGAATAAAACAATCCTTTGCTTGTAATTTTGTGTTTTTTAAAATAATAAACAAAAACAATTGCCGGAATTGCAAGTAAATTAAGCAAATGAACACCTATTGATAATCCCATCATAAATGCAATAAAAATAAGCCATTTGTTTGAATATTTTTGTTCTGATATTGTTTCCCATTTTAATATTGCCCAAAATACAACTGCCGTAAACAAAGATGAACTTGCATAAACTTCTGCTTCAACGGCAGAAAACCAAAAAGTATCTGAAAATGTATATGCCAAGGCTCCGGCAAATCCGCTTGCAAATATTACAACTGCTTTTGAAGTTGTTAATTCATTTTTTTTAACAATTATTTTTTTTGCGAAATAGGTAATTGTCCAAAATAAAAATAAGATGGTAAAGGCACTTGAAAAAACGGAAACCGAATTAATCATTAATGCAACATTCTGAGGATTTGAGGTAAACAATGAAAAGAATCTTCCTATAAGCATAAATAGGGGTGCCCCCGGCGGATGCCCTACTTCAAGTTTGTATGTTGAAGCAATGAACTCTCCACAATCCCAAAGACTTACCGTTGGTTCAACAGTTAAGAAATAAGTTATTAATGCAATTAAAAATGCAATCCAAGCTAATATATTGTTGTATTGTTTGTATTTATTTAGTGTCATATAATATTTTAAATCAGTTTATTTATTTCCCGTTTCTTTTAAGAACAACAAGTACGGTATGAATTAATATTTTAAAATCTAAATATAAAGACATATTTTCAATATAAAAAATGTCATAATTAAGGCGTTCAATCATTTCTTCAATATTTTCGGCATATCCGAATTTTACTTGCCCCCAAGAAGTTATGCCGGGTTTTACTTTTAAAAGTCTTAAATAATGCGGAGCTTTTTCAACAATTTTATCAATATAAAATTTACGTTCAGGTCTGGGTCCTACAAGAGACATTTCCCCTTTAATAACATTAAGAAATTGCGGTATTTCGTCCAATCTTGTTTTTCGCATAAAACGTCCGAAATTTGTTATTCTTAAATCGGTTGAAGAAGATAATTGCGGGCCGTCTTTTTCGGCATCAATATACATTGATCTAAATTTATATATTGAAAATGTTTTTCCTTGCAACCCGATTCTTTCTTGTTTAAAAAAAATCGGACCTTTTGATGAAATTTTAACACCGATTGCAGAAAAAACATAAACCGGAGATAAAATTAAAACAGCTAAAACGGAAGCAACAACATCAAATATTCTTTTTACGCTTTCTTGCCAAGCGGGCATTAGTGCATGAGAAATAATGATAAGCGGTGTTCCCAGAAAACTTGACATTCTCACTCGCCCTGTTAACACATCGATTAAACCGGGTATTACTTTTGTAATTACACTTACACGTTGTAATTTATTAATAATAGTGCCTATTGCTTCATGTTCGGAAGATTCAATTGCAATAATTACTTCTTCAATTTTCTTTTTTTTAATAATTGTTTCAATTTCATCCAAACTTCCCAAATGTTTGAGATGTTTATTTAATACTGTATCTTTTTTATTAAAAATATTTATAAACCCTACAAAGCGATATCCGTATTTTTCATCCTGCGATGTTAATTGTTTATATAAATTAAGTGCCTTGCCGTTACTTCCTATTAACAAAGTATTAAAGCCTATTTTTTCTTTTTCTATTTTTGAAATTGTTATGCTCGTAAAAATTAATCTCGGTATATAGGTTAGTGTAAAATGTATAAAAAATAATGCTCCCGCAGAAGCATAATAATCTTTGTATGAAAAAACAACATCGTCTAAAATTAATAAGAAGAAAATAATTATCACACCTATTAAAACAGTGATAAATGTTTGTCCGATTTCTTGCAGTCTTGATTTTCTGTAAGGGTTTCTGTAATATCCGAATGCAGAATATATCATCAGCCAAAACAACGGTAAACCGAATAATGCAATGAAAAAACTATAATCGTATTCAATATTTATTTGATAGCCGTAATTTGCAGATTCAATATATTCTTTTCGGAATAAATAAAACAAAAACCAAGCTAATGAAGCACTTACATAATCGGATAAAATATATTTTAATGTTTGTAATTTTTTATTCATTAAAACCTTAAATTATTATGTAAGTTTATTGGATGCTTTTATTAATTTAACTTAAACGCAAAATAATAATAATGATTGTGAAAAAATGAATATTTTATTTTCGTTGTGTTTGTTAAAATAAATGCTCACTCATTTATGTAGATAAAATCTATAATTATATAAAGAGTGTAGAAAAATTCTACACTCAGCTTCTTTGTTTTATTTCTGATAAACTATATTGGTCGGAGAAGATGCTATTCGTTTATTAAAATTAGATGTAAATAATCAAAAAGATGAATCCGGTTTCAAATATGAAAATCTTAAAATATTAAAAGAACAACTTCAAAATATAATTAAGATTATTGATGAAGATATTAAAGGGTTTGAGGAAGGGTAATACGAATTAAAAATATCAAAATATGTTTTACCCAAAGTATTTTTTTGCTATAAATATTAACAATAGTTCGTTAAGTTTTAGGCAGCAATTTTGCCGAAATTAATAAGTTCTTTGACATTATGTATATTTTTTAGCTTGTATGCTGGAACAGCGAACACGTTAATAAATCTTTGTAACATTAAAGTGTTGTGATACATGGTTTTAATGTCCGACATTGAAAATGCTCCACGAGTCTCTTTTGGAACAGATAACCAATATTCAACTTTTGCGAGATTGATAGCTGTAAGGGAGGCATTAAAATGGAAATATAATTTATTTTCACTTCTTGCTTGACAATCATTAAGCCCCGTATGCTGTTTTCCGTCTCTGTATACCGGAAGTTCATCAGCCTAAAACCTGTCTACCCCTTTGTTTATAGGCAAAGGCTCAGGTTTTGAGACAAAAGTGTGGGCAAGAAAATAAAATCTAAAAAATATATAAATAATTTTGCTACAATAAATT
>JAKISF010000040.1 GCA_021648725.1 Bacteroidales bacterium
AAAAGATGTCGCAATTAGACTTGAACAAATGGAAAAAAGACACAAGAAAAGAAAATACGATATTGACCTAAATTACAGGAAACAAGCTGAAAAACAGGAAATTTTAACTTAGTAAAGTAGAATTAAGCTAAATGAATAAACTATATCTTATTGTACTTTAATCCGAAAGTTTTTTAAAATTAACATAATTTCTTCTGAACCCCTTATAAACAGGTAATCATTTTTGATATTATAAGAAAATAAGTCAGGTTTTGGAACTAACTCTTGTTGTTTTTGAATTTTAATTCTTTTAGCACCTTCATTTATTTGATTACAGACATAATCACAAGAGACAGATAAAATGATAAACATATTCTGATTTTTTCTGCAAAATTTGAAAAGCCTTTGCTTTGTTTTGCTATTGTTCTTATTATTAATTGCAATAACAGATATGTTATTAAGGCTGTGTAAATTTGCGATTTTACAGCATTCTCACTTGTTCCCACAAACGTTTTTATATGTAAATTTTGCTTTAATGCTTTAAAAAATAATTCAATGTCCCAACGTTTTTTATATAAATCTGCAATTGTTCTTGCACTCCGGTCTAAGTTATTGCATATTATGCTGATAACCTTATTTTCATCTTCTTTGTAAACTTTTACAAGACGTAATTTATGTTTATAAATGCCTGTCTTTTTAGCTTTATCTGATGTTAATATTAATTATCTCATCTTTTAAAATATCTTGGTCTGTCTTATACGGCAAATCCAATTCTTCAACAGTTTCGTATAATGTATTAATCTTTATTTTCAATTTGTAAGTTAAAACTCTGCAATTCTATTGCAGTTACTTTAGTTTCTGTAAAATTTTACTTTTACTGTATGAATTATAGAACGAGTTCACATACAGTAAGTCGTTTAACGGCACATATAGTTTGGGTAACAAAATATCGTTATCATGTTTTAAAAGGAGATATTCAAAAGCGATGTAGGAATTTGATAGTTCAGACATGTAATACAGAAAACGTTCAAATATTAAAAGGAGTAGTAAGTAAAGACCATGTTCACATTCATATTGAGTATTCACCGTCTTTGAGTATAAGTGTTTTGGTAAAGAAAATAAAAGGAAGGAGTTCTCGTTTACTACAACTTGAATTTCTTGAATTAAAAAATCGCTATTTGGGTCGTCACTTTTGGGCAATAGGTTATGGAGTTTGGAGTACCGGTAATATAACTAGATGAAATGATTCAATAATACCTTGAACATCACCGAGACAAGCCAAATTCAGAGAAAGGTAATTGGATATTAGAATGAAAAATTTCATTTTTCTTTTTGTTAAACCTATGGATTTCTAATCCATAGTGGTTTAGTTGTATTTTTGGTTCGCTTGAATAATCCCATTTTTTTAAAATTTGCGGTAAAATTTCGGATAGTTGTGGTTCTGTTTCAATAAATATTTGATTTTTTCTGATATATTTGTAATATCTTTAAAAGGAAAAAATCATGAAGAAACTACCATTATTTTTATTTCTTATAATTTCAATATTTGTATTTTCATGTAAAAATAATGAAGATACCGAAAATGTACAAGAATTCAGCTTTCCGAAAGAAAATTTCATTGTCGGACTTGCAAGCCCTGTAAACCTTAGGACAGATACAACAACAATTTTCTTAAAAGATTACATTCCGCAAGATGTTGAAATAATCGAAATTAAAACGCACGAAGCCATTCAACACAAACTTTCAAAAGACAGCCTGCAAATAAAATTAATAATTATTTCGGATGATTTGCCAAAATTGAGTTTTTTAAAATTAAACATCGGGTATATTGAATATTCAATACTTTTAAAAAAATCCGAAAAAATAAAGCAGCAAATAACATTCAATCCTCAAGGGAAAACATATAAAAAAGTTCAAATAAAAGGCGAAATAAATGCTTGGAATCCTAATAATACAAATCTTGTTTTAAAAAACGGAATTTGGGAAATCGAATTTGAAATTGACCCCGGAACATATCAATATCTTTTTGTTATTGACGGCAGGGAAATGCTCGACCCTGCAAATCCTGATAAAATAAACACCGGAATGGGCAATTTAAATTCGGTTTTAAAGGCAGGTTTAATTGAAGACGATAAACTTCCGCAAATATTTACCGACAGCTATTCGCCTAATATTATAAACATTACATACAAAAACAATATTACCGAATTATTGGCAACATACAGAAACTTTGAACTCGACAAAAGCTTCTTTAACCTTAAAGAAGACACTTTTCAAATTGTGATTCCGAAAGATGAAAATGAAAAAGATTTGGCATACATAAGAATTTGGGCATATAACGATTACGGAGTTTCAAACGATTTGCTGATACCGATAAAAAACGGACAAGTTTTGACCGATGCAAAAAAATTAACAAGAAGCGATTTCCATTCGGCAATTTTATACAACACTTTTGTTGACCGATTTAATGACGGAAATCCTGCAAACAACAAGCCCACAAAAGGAGCAATTCACCCGAAAGCAAATTTTCACGGAGGTGATATTGCCGGTATAATTCAGAAAATTGAAGACGGTTATTTTGATGATTTGGGAATAAATACGATTTGGATTTCTCCCGTTGTGAAAAACCCCGAAGGTGCTTGGGGAATGTATCTTAATCCGAAAACAAAATTCTCGGCATATCGCGGATATTGGCCTGTTTCGTTTACAAAAGTTGATGAACGTTTCGGAACGGAAGAAGAACTAAAACAATTGGTTGAAAAGGCACATAAACATAATTTGAATGTACTGTTGGATTTTGTCGCAAATCATGTTCATCAAGAACATCCTATATATCAACAACATAAAGATTGGGCAACAAGTTTATATTTGCCCGACGGAAGACTAAACACGGAACTTTGGGACGAACAACGCCTTACAACTTGGTTTGATGTGTTCCTTCCGACTTTGGATTTATCAAACCCGAAAGTTTATAATATGTTGTCGGACAGTGCCGTATATTGGATAAAAAAATACAATTTGGATGGTTTCAGGCACGATGCAACAAAACATATTCCTGAAATATTTTGGAGAACATTAACACAAAAATTAAAAATACAAGTTGAAATTCCGCAAAACAAAAAGCTGTTTCAGATTGGAGCAACCTACGGTTCGCCTGAATTAATAAGTTCCTATGTAAACACCGGGCAGCTAGATGCTCAATTTGATTTCAATGTTTATGATGCTATGGTTTCGGCAATTACCGAAAACGGTTCTTTTGAAAATCTTGCAAGAGTTTTGAAAACAAGTCAGAAATATTACGGCTCAAATCACTTAATGGGCAACATAACCGGCAACCAAGACAGAGGCAGATTTATTTCCTACGCATCGGGAAGTTTGCGTTTTGACGAAGATGCCAAACTTGCAGGTTGGACAAGAGAAGTAGGCGTTTTAGATACTGCGGGATATAAAAAATGTGCTGTTCTTAATGCAATAGTTTCAACAATTCCGGGTATTCCCGTAATTTTTTACGGAGACGAAATAGGCATTCCGGGAGGCAGCAACCCCGATAATCAAAAAATGATGCGATTTGACAATCTTATTCTGAAAGAAAAAGAATTAAAAGGCATCACAAAAAAATTACTCCATTTTCGAAAAAGCTCAATGCCTCTTATGTTCGGAGATTTGCAAATAATTGAAGCAACTGAAACCGGTTTTATTTTTTCAAGAAATTATTTTAATGAAACGGTTTATGTAATAATTAATTCCGGCAAAGAAAATAAAACATTTGAAATAAAAACTGATAATAAAAACTTAAAAGCACTTTTTAAAACTAATTTCACAACAAATAATAACGGACTTGAAATTATACTCGGGGGGAATTCTTTTGAAATACTTAAATTTAGAGAATAATTAAATATTTTAGCGATACAGTGATATTACGGTATTTAATATTTTTTCATAAACACCACCCAAAGGCAGAGCCTATTGAAATTTTTTCGATGAAATTTTGATAAAAAACAGTAACCATTTTTGTCTGTTGCCCTGAACTTATCCGGCAAATAAGCAAAATTCAACTATTTAAAAAAATATTTTAAAGGACATTATAGTGAAAATTTCCGGAATAATAAATAAAAACAAAATACCTCTCTAAATTTCAACTTAATAAAATTCAAAAATACCTAATTTATTCTTATTAAAATTGATAGCAACTTTTAAGTTACATTGACTTTACAATAGTCATTATTACTTTACATGCGGTATTATTTGAATAAATCACTTATTAACAATTAATTAACATAACACATATTCCATATCACTGATTATATGATACTTGTATTTTTTTTATTTTTTTTTATTTTTTTATTCCTGATTAATATGTTGAAAACTATTTAAATAGATTTTTTTTGATAAAATCAAATAAAAAAGGATTTTTTTTAGAAGAAAATTATTTACAAATTTACAATCCCGAAAATAAAAAAAGCACAAAAACTCGACTTAAATAAAGAACCGTAAATGACAAAAAACCATAAAGAAATTTGGAACAGATGTTTAAGCATTATCAAAGATAATTTAACTGAATTAACTTTTAATACTTGGTTTAAACCGATAATTCCTGAAAAATTGGATGGAAGTGTTTTAACTATTAATGTTCCGAGTCAATTTTTTTATGAATTTCTTGAAGAGCATTATATTGATTTATTAAAAAAAGTAATAAAGAAAGAACTCGGCAGTAATGCTAAACTAAAATACAGTATTGTAATTGATAATTCAAATTATACAAATTCAAAAGTTTTATATCCCGGCAATAACGGAGCAAATTTAAAAAACCCGGGTATTAATATTCCCTTAAAAAACAAAAGTTCCATAAATCCGGATATTCTTCCCGGAATAAAAAAAGTACAGGTAAAATCAAATCTTAATAATAATTACAGTTTTGAGAATTTTGTATTAGGTAAATGCAACAATATTGCGGTTGCAGCCGGGAAAATGATTGGCAGCAGCCCCGGGAATAATCCGTATAACCCTATTTTTATTTGGGGAAAATCCGGAATGGGAAAAACACATTTAGCCCAAGCAATAGGTATTGAAGTAAAAGAAAATTTCGGAGAGAAAAAAATAGTTCTTTATGTTCCTGCGAGAAGATTTGAATTGCAATTTACCAATGCCGCAAGGCAAAACACAAGAAATGATTTTTTGCATTTCTACCAAATGATAGACGTACTAATTATTGATGATGTTCATGAATTCGCAGGAAAATTAGGGACTCAGGATACTTTTTTTCATATTTTTAATCATTTACATCAAGCAGGCAAGCAACTTATTTTGACATCCGACAGATCTCCCGCAGAATTAAAAGGATTGGAAAACAGATTAATATCAAGGTTTAAATGGGCTCTTACAACAGAACTTCAAGCTCCTGATTTTGAAACACGTGTTTCTATTTTAAATAAAAAAGCTGAAAAAGAAGGTATTGAAATATCCGGAACAATTATTAATTATATTGCAGAAAACATTACCGGAAGCATCAGAGAATTAGAAGGGGCATTAATTTCATTATTAGCCCATGCAACATTAATAAAAGAAGAAATCACATTTGAATTTGCTAAATCAAAAATTGATAATCTTGCTAAAAAACCTAAAAAAGAAATTACGATAAAACATATTCAAAAAGTTGTTTGTGATTATTACAATATAAATATTGAAGCAATACAATCTAAAAACAGAAAAAGAGAAATTGTTCAAACAAGGCAAATTGCAATGTTTTTTGCAAAAAGATTTACTAAATATTCATTGTCAACAATAGGTGCCGAAATAGGAGGAAAAAATCATGCAACTGTATTATATGCCGATAAAGTTATAAAAGACCAACTTTCTTACGATAAAAATTTACAATCGCAAATTGAAGATATTGAAAAGCGTATTGAAGCTTATAAATAAAAAAAAGACTATTTTAAATAGCACTATCCGGTAAAGTGTGTAAAGTCGATTTTAAATCGGCTTTTTTATATTATTTCTTTCGTATAACAAAATTTAGGCTTTTCATCTCCCAAATTCCACAAATGAATTGAACCGCCGTTACAATCTTTCAAATGTTCACAACTATTGCATATTGTTTTTTCAACCCAAGTTCTTTTTCTGAAATCATCAAATTTATATTCCCAAACGTTTGAAAAATCATCTTTTAATATATTCCCGACATAAAAAGTTTCATCATTGTTTGAACATCCTGTAATATTTCCGTCTGCAAGGACAGATGCCACATTAACCCCTGCACGACAAAAGAAAGGCTCGTCCCTTACTTGTCTGTCAAAACCAAAAGGCAACCAACCTTCACAACTTAGGTTTATTTTTAAACCTTTTTCTTTGTATTTCTTTTTGTTATCTTTAATCCAATTTAACATTTCCTGTGTTTGTGCAAATGATAATTGCGTTACCGGATTTCCAAAAGCCCTTCCGGAAGGAAAAATACGAAACAAACGCCACGTTGTTATTCCTTTTTCAATTAAAATATTTGCTACGTCATCCAATTCATTAATATTATCCGGATAAACACAAGTTACTGCATCTTTAAATTTCAAACTTGATTTTCCGACCAATTCAAGAGCATTTAAAACTTTTTGGTAAGATAATTTATTGTTGCGAAGTTTGTTATGAGATTTCTCAGTTCCGTCAAGGCTTAAAGTTATGCTGTATAAACCTGCATCAATTAATTTATCAAATTTTTCTTTATTCAATAGCATTCCGTTCGAAACCATTCCCCAACGGCGGTTTCTTTTTTGAATATGTTTAGTAATCGTTAATAAATCTTTGTGAACCAAAGGTTCTCCCCCGGTAATTACAAATGCAAGCTCTTCAGAATATTTATCTGCAATGTAATCTATTATTTTCAACCAACTTTCAGTTGTTAATTCAGGCGATCGGTAATCGGCAATACAATCTGAACCGCAATGCAAACAACTTAAATTGCATTTACGTGTGATTTCTAAAAAAAGGTAGAGTAAATTATGGTCTTTTATTTCAAGTTGTTTATATTTGTTATGAAAGTTCGTCTGCAGTTTATTCTTAATTTTTTTTATCATGCATCTGTCTTTATTTTATTGTTATAAAACAGCTATGCCATCAAAGTTGTAGTTGTAAATTTACTTTCAAATGGTTTTACTGATTTATTTTTAAACAATCACTAATTCACAAATATTATTTCATTATAACAATTGTTGTATCAGGTTCAGTAAGTGTTACTGTCTTTGTTTGAAATTTTCCGAAGTTTTCTTCACTGTCAATATCTTCAATCAAAACTTTTGAACTGTCATCATCATAAAATTCAAAATCGAAAGAAACTACTCCTTCTTCATTTGTATATTTTGCTGCTAAAGTGTCAGAATTATGAATCAAACTTACTGACAAACCCTTTATGGGAACATTTGTTTCTGTTTGAGTTTTTACGGCTTTGTAATAATCAATGTCCGCAGGCATTCCGTATTTCATTTGGCATGATGCAATTGTTAAAGACCCGAGACTGAGAATTTGATAAAATCTTTTATAAACTTTATTCATTATTCATATTTACTTCATAATAATTTAAAGAATCGACAATATCAACAACTTTTGTTTCAAAAAATCCGCCGTTTTCTTCCCCGTCAATATCATTAATAATAACTTTGTAGTCATTCTCGAAATTTTCCGATAAATCAGAATAATTTATTGTTCCGTCAGCACCGGTAACTTCTTCTAATATTCTGTTTCCGTTATTTGTAAGTTGAACTTGTAAGCCGGGAATTGCTTCATTTTTTTCGTTAACAGTTCTTACCGTTTTTTGATATTCCATATCAACGGGCATACCGTAACAAGCCGCCAAAACCATAGAAAAAGACCCCGCAAAAAGAAGAGTTATTTGTTTTTTAAATTTTAATATCATTGTTTTATAATTTAATTAAACTCAAATATACAAAAATATACTTACAAATGTTAATATTTGTTAATTTTATTTTTTAAAAATCAAAATTTAAAAACTTTTAAACATTCTGGCTTGCGAAAACCCGGGAGCATTTACTTCTAAATCAAGAAAATACCCGAACGGTGTTTGTGCTGTTTCATAATTTACATTTTTCAATCTTTTTTCGGCTAAATCAAAAACTTGTTTTGTAAATTCGGGCGATGCTTTACTTTCCGATAGATGAGCAAAAGAATGTAAAACTATAAAATTGCAATCATTTTTTCTGGCTCCCCATTTTAAGTTTTTTGCTAAGTTTTTTTCAACTTTTAATATTTCTTTTTCCGTGTCGTGTTCTTCGGCCTGAATAAAGCCGACTAAGGCATTTTCAAAAGTTTGTCCTTCGGTATGGTCTTCAAAATTTTCCAAAGTTTTAATTGTAGGCGTGTAAGAAAATTTTTTAACGTATATCATTAACAGTTTCATTTTGTATTATTTATATGATTATTTGTTTTTTCAAAAATGTATATTAATTTTAAGAATTGCAAATTTGATAATATGAACTTTCTTGCACATATTTATCTTTCCGGAAACGATGACGATATAAAATTCGGCAATTTCATAGGGGATTGGATAAAAGGTAAAAAATTTAACAAATATTCTCCGGATGTTCAAAAAGGAATTATCCTGCACAGACATATTGATTCTTATACCGATTCCCACCCCATTGTTCGTGAAAGCATTGTTCGGTTGCGTCCTGCATACGGAAAATATGCCGGTGTTGCCGTTGATATTCTTTACGACCACTTTTTAGCAGCGAATTGGCCTGATTATTCAACACAAAGCATTGAATCTTATGTAAATGAATTTCACAGAATAATTATTAATCGTTTCGGTAAACTTCCCAAAAAAGCAAGACGTTTTGCATACCCGTTCATCGGGAATAAACGATTGTTGTGTTATAAAGACTTAAATTGTATTGAAGATGTTTATAATAAAATGGCAATTTATACCTCAATGCCTGATAATACAAAACAAGCAATGCCGATAATTTATAATTATTATGATTCATTTGGAAAAGAGTTCAAAAGCTTCTTTCAGGATATTCAAAATTATGTTACAGAAAACAATGCTTTAAACCAACACATGCCAAACAGCAATCCAAAAGGGTAAAGCAAGCAAACAAGCAATATATGTAATTACCATCATCTCTGCAACTTTTTGTACATCTCCGCCATAGGTTCTTACTTGCAATATCAATCCGGTTGCAGGTGCTGCCGCTGCCTGAATTACAAAAAAATCGGCAAGTAAAGGATTTGTGTCGGCAACTTTTAACCATAACAAAACAGCAATTGTTGTAACGGGAAGTAACACATACTTTACAAATATAACACGGATTATATTCCAAATTTTAGGAAATTTCCGTAATGATGCAGTTCCGAGTGTTGCACCGAGCACAAATGTTGCAACAGGAACTGCTGCTTCTCCTACAAGGCTAACGGAATCAGTAAAAAACGCAGGAAATATATCCTGTAAACCTAAGAGAACCAGCAATAAAGATAAAATATTTGCAATTGCAGGCGGTGTAATTAAGTCGGAATATGTAAATTTAACTTTTGCATCGGAAGAAGTTGAAAGATATTTTCCGAGTGTCCACAGCAAAGGATTATAACCCAAAATAAAAAGGAAAGTTATTAATGCGAACTCTCCGAAATGTTCGGGATAAATTACCTGTCCGATTGGTAAAACTAAATATCCTGCATTTTGCATAGAAGCAATTGCAGTAAGGTTCTTATGCTTTTTGAAATCTATTGCAAAAACTCCGTAAGCAAATAAAAATCCGATTGTGCTCATTAAAATACCGAGTATCGGCAAAATCCACCAATAAGGCAGTTTCTCAGGGTCAAAATTTTCGGTAGTATTTGCAAAAACTAATGCAGGTAAAAAAACAATAACGGTAACTTTTGAAAGTGCATTAATTTGCTCTTGACTTATTATTCTTTTTCTTACCAAGATACCGGCAAAAATGATGATTATAAACACTCTTGCCAGTGCTTCCGACATACTAAAAAAACCGGCAAAGAAAATACTTTCCATAAATAATTATTTCGGACAAAAGTATAATAAAAAAAGAACTGATGAATTATTGCTGAACCGTAACTCCTGAACATAAATGAGCAATTCAGTCTGCAACATCCTTATAATGTGCAAATAAGGTAGGATAATCGCTAATTTTAAAGATCCTCAGTTTAAACACTTAGTTATATTTGACTTTTTACAAATGATAAAAATAACAACTTTAAGTAAGTTGAATAAACAAAATTTTAATATTCCGCTCAACTTTCTAACTTTGTATCTTTTAAAACAAATAAGTTAAATTTAATAATATGAAAAAAATATTAATCTCAATTTTAGTACTAACTGTTTCAGTCGGTATTAATGCACAAAAAGTTAAAAATGTTAAAATGAAAAATAAAAATGATTCTTTAAGCTATGCATTCGGTATCAGCATTGCAGATAATTTATCAAAGCAAAAAATTGAAAATTTAAACCCGCAAGCAATCGGAAGAGCATTTCAAGATTTTTACAATAAAGAAACAAAAATTTCAGCAGATGATGCAAATCAATTAATTCAAAATCATTTTGAGAATCAAGAATCTAAAAAATATAGACCAACCGTAGAAGAAGGAGAGAAATTTTTAAAGGAAAATGCAAATAAAAAAGGAGTAAAAGTTCTTGAAAGCGGTTTACAATATAAAGTTATTACAGAAGGTAACGGAGATACACCAACATCTTCCGATAAAGTAAAAGTTCATTATGAAGGTACTTTAATTGACGGAACTAAATTTGACAGCTCATACGACAGAGAAGAACCTGCGGAATTTGGTGTAACACAGGTTATAAAAGGATGGACAGAAGCATTACAGCTTATGAAAGAAGGTTCTGTTTGGATGTTATATATTCCTTATGATTTAGCATACGGTTCTCGTCAGGCAGGTCAGCATATTAAACCTTTCAGCACATTAATTTTTAAAGTAGAATTAATTTCAATTGTTAAATAAATTAAGTAAAAATGAAAAAGTTAGTATTATCAGTAGTTGTATCAGTAATAGTATTTTCAAGTTGTAAAAACAACGAAGACGCAAAAGTAAATTTAATGAATTTTGATGACTCATTAAGCTATGCAATAGGTCAAGACATTGCAAATAATTTTAAACAAAGCAAATTAGACAGCATTGACATTAACATACTGTCAAAAGCAATGAAAGATTTCTTTGCTGAAGATACGAGCATTATGACCAAGGAAGAGGTAAGTAAAACCTTAACGGCATTTTCAATGAAAATGAGGGCAGAACAAGAAGCAAAACAACTGGAACAAAATAAGATTCAGTTTAAAGCTGAATTAGAAGCAGGACAAAAATTTTTAGAAGAAAATGCTGCAAAAGAGGGTATAATAACAACAGAAAGCGGGCTACAATATAAAGTTATAAAAGAAGGAAAAGGAGCAACCCCAACTGTAAGTGACAAAGTTAAAGTACATTATGAAGGAACTTTAATTGACGGAACTAAATTTGACAGCTCATACGACAGAGGAGAACCGGCTGAATTCGGTGTAACCCAAGTTATAAAAGGCTGGACAGAAGCATTACAATTAATGAAAGAAGGAAGTATATACGAATTATATATTCCTTATCAATTAGCATACGGAGAAAGAGGAAGCGGAAGTATTAAACCGTTCAGCACATTAATTTTTAAAGTAGAATTAATTTCAATTATAAAGAAATAAAATGACAACAGGAACAATATATACAGAAAAAGGGAACATGAAAGTTGAATTTTACAATGATGCAGTTCCTGAAACGGTAGCAAACTTTGTAAAATTATCAAAAGAAGGGTTTTACGACGGCTTAAACTTTCACAGGATAATTCCGGACTTCGTTATTCAAGGCGGATGCCCGGAAGGAAACGGGATGGGAGGACCGGGATACAGCATAAAATGCGAAACAAGCGGAGACAAACAATATCACGACACAGGCGTTCTGTCTATGGCTCATGCAGGTAAAGATACCGGAGGTTCTCAGTTTTTTATTTGCCATTCCAGAACAAATACTGCACATCTCGACGGTGTTCATACTTGTTTCGGAATTGTTACCGAAGGTATTGACGTAATTAATCAAATAAAACAAGGCGACAAAATTCAGAAAATTGTAATAGATTAAGTATGGCAAGTTAATAAAAAAAGAGTCTCAATTTTAATATTGAGACTTTTTTTTTAACTTTGGTATTTAGAAAAATATATAAAAATGAGTTTAGAAATAACAGGAAAATTAATCAAAAAATTACCGGAACAAACCGGTGAAGGAAAATTCGGAAAATGGGTAAAGCAAGAGTTTGTAATTGAAACAACAGATCAATATCCGAAGAAAATATGTTTTGCCGCATGGGGAGATAAAACCGATGCCTTAAAACCGCTTAATGAAGGAGAAAAAATAACAGTAAGTTTCAATCCGGAATCAAGAGAGTATAACGAACGTTGGTACACAGATTTAAAAGCATGGAAAATAATAAAAGCAGAACAATCATCTGTTCAAAACGAAGAAGAGCCACCGCCGTTTAACGAAGATGACATTCCTCCTCCGGAAGAAGAAGAAATTCCGTTTTAATATGCAGAATGTAACTTAAATCACACATAATGAAATATAAATCAATTATTTTAGCTTTTTTCTCGGTATTTACGGCGGTTTTAATTTCTTGCTCATCTGATAATTCCGATGAAATAAAAAACAATAAAGATTCAACAACTGTAAAGGTAATAAATAAACCTATTACAAAAACAGACACTTTGATTAAAACAGATACAGTTGTAAAAGTAACAGAAAAAGAAGAAATAATTGTATCAAAATATATTTGTCCTTTGGGGGACAAAGAAGGGAATTCAGATAAGTCGGGCATTTGCCCGGCATGTGAAATGGAATTAATAGAAAACCCTGATTATCTCAGCAATAAATAACTCTTTAAAAAAGAAATAATGACAGACTTATCAACAGAATTTGCAGGATTAAAACTTAAAAACCCGATAATTGCCGGAAGTTGCGGCTTAACAGGTTCAATTGAACATATTAAAGAAATTGAAGAAAACGGTGCCGGAGCAATCGTATTAAAATCAATTTTTGAAGAAGAAATAACAAACGAATACGAAAAAATATTACAAGAAGCACAATCTGACAACAGACATGAAATTGATTTAGATTATTTTGATTACAAAATCAAACAGGACAATTTAGATAATTACATTTCATTGATTAAAGATGCAAAAGATGCTGTTTCAATCCCGGTAATTGCAAGTATCAACTGTGTTTCTACACATGAATGGTCATTCTTTGCAAAAAAAATTGAAGAAGCCGGGGCAGATGCTGTTGAACTTAATATATTCATAGCACCTACCGACACATCAAAAACAAGTAAAGAAAAAGAACAAATTTATTTTGATATTATAGGCAAAATAACTTCATCAATTCAAATTCCTGTTATTATTAAAATGAGCTACTATTTTACAAATTTAGGAAGTATGATTAAAAGATTATCAGAAACAAACATTAAAGGTCTGGTTTTGTTCAATCGTTTTTTCAGCCCTGATATTGATATAAACTCAAATAAAATAATACCGGTAAACATTTTCAGTACACCGAGCGAATTACCCACTTCTTTACGTTGGATAGCAATTTCTTCAAATAACGTTTCGTGCGATTTAGCTGCTTCAACCGGTGTGCATAACGGAGAAGGTGTAATTAAACAAATTTTAGCAGGAGCAGATGCAGTTCAAATTGTATCTGCAATGTATAAAAACGGCATAGGGGTAATCAAAAAAATGCTTACTGAACTTGAAAATTATATGGCCGAAAAAAATTATGATAAATTATCTTACTTTCAAGGATTAATGAGCCATAAGCATACTGAAAATCCGGCATTATATGAACGCGTACAATTTATGCGATATTTCTCGGCAAGAGATATAACTTAACACAATAAAAAAACATTATGAAAACCAGACTTTATCTGTTAACCTTTGTCCTTGTTGCTGTTGTAATTATCGGTTTCGGATATGCCGGAATGACTTTGTCATTAAATTATATGCAACAAAAGTATATAGAGTTACAACTTGATATTAATAAAAGGCAAGCAGAAAATATGGCTGCTTTTCTTGAAAATCAACTTAAAAACGGCAGCTCAAAGCAAGAAGTCAGAGATAATTTGCAAACTGCTCTCGTAGGTTCAGATGCTGAAAAAGGTTTTTTATGTATGTTTGATAAATATGATGCAGAAATGATTTGTCATCCTGACGAAAACCAAATAGGAATGAAACTTCCTGCAAGCATGAGTTTTGAAAATGCAGAAACAGGTGAAACTGACAAAACAAGAAATGTTATTTTGGAAGGTCTTGCAACAGGAGGTTTATTCCATAAAGAAAACGGAACTGATATTGCTTATATGGTTCCCGTAAAAGGAACGGGGTGGATGATTTCGGCACATGAAAACATAGAAAACATCAGGGCTGAAATAATGAGCCAAAAAGAAATGTTTCTTTTGGGTTTTCTCGTGATAAGTATAGTTTCTGCAATAGTTGCAACTTTAATGGCAAGACTTGTGGGAAGAAGGTATGAGAAAAAAATTGAAGAACAAAACATATTATTAGAAAATACCAATGAAGAATTAAACACAACAAATAATGAACTTCATGCAAAACATAAAGAAATAAGTTTGCAAAAAAAGGTTATTGAAGATCAGCATGAGCAGGTTAAAGAAAAAAATGAAGAGTTAAAATCTATAAATGAAGAATTAACTCAAAAAAATCATGAAATCAACCTACAAAAAACAATAATAGAAGATCAACACGATCATGTTAAAAAACAAAATGAACAAATTTCAGAACAAAATGAACAGATAAAATCAAGTATTCTTTATGCCAGAAGAATACAAGAAGCCCTACTTCCGCCGAATTCTCAGATACAAGAAGTTATTAATGAGCATTTCATTATCTTCAAACCGAAAGATATTGTAAGCGGAGATTTTTATTGGTTTAAAAAAATTAATAACAATATTGTATTTGCAGCTGCAGACTCTACCGGACACGGAGTTCCCGGGGCTTTTATGAGTATGCTCGGAATTGCTTTTATGAATGAAATAGTAACAGAAGATTTTCATAGTTCAGCTTCTTGTTCTGCGTCAACTATTTTGGATGATTTGAGAGAAAAAGTAAAGAACACATTACACCAAACAGGTGAAGATGATCAAACAAAAGACGGAATGGATATGGCTTTAATTTTGTTGAATACGGAAAACCTTGTTATGCAATTTGCAGGTGCATATAATCCTTTGTACATAGTAAGAAACAATAAACTTACCGAAGTTCCGGCAGATAAAATGCCGGTAGGTGTTTATTTAAAAGACAGCGAAACTTTTACAAATAAAAAGGCTCAACTTCAAAAAGGCGATATTTTATATATGTTTTCTGACGGTTATTACGATCAATTCGGCGGAGATAACGGAAGAAAATTTATGAAAAAACGTTTTCGTGAATTATTGGAAGAAGTGTCCGATAAAAATATGAACGAACAAAAACAAGTTTTGGAAAATACATTAGCAGAATGGCAAGGTAAACATGAGCAAGCAGATGATATTTTGGTTATAGGCATAAAAATATAATCGTGTTTTTAAACATTAACTAAATCCCTACATCATATTTTTGTCTAATATTTTAATCGGATTCAAATTATTAAGATTAAATGTAAATCTTATTCTCTCAAAGTAAGTATCTGTCATTACATCGTTAATGTCAATTAACCTTTCCGACATTAATAAGGGAAGATATACTTCAACATTTTTTCTGAATAAACTTAATTTAACACCGCTTTCCCAAGCAAAATTATCTAAAACAAACCTTGAAGGAACAATTTCGGCTTCCGAAAAATATGCAATATTAAAAAATAACTTCAGAGGAATTATTTTCGGCAAATAAGGTAAATCGGAGCTGATATTTAATGATAATAAATAATTATCGGTATTTCCGAACGGTGAGTATGTAACAAAAGCTCCGTCGCTTGCAACAAATTGACTTCCTGCGAAAGAGTTGTTTACAGGTTCATATCTTCCCAAAAATACTTCCTCGTACATATAATCATTTTGCCCTGATATTCCGCTTAAATTGAAATGATATACATTGTTGAGATTATCTTCTTTATACAAAAATGTTCCTGCAAACAATCTGAAATCAACAGCTTTATTTTTTGTATATTTAACTTTATAGTTTGCGGTTACCGATGCTTTTCCGAACATATTCGAAAATGTAGAATTAAACTCAAATATGTAAGGGGAAAAACTTCTGTTATTTATATGTGAGAAGTTAAAATTTAAGTATTGATTAAACTGTTCAGCGTCAAGAACAAACATATATTCAGGGTTGCTTGCAAAAATAGTATTCAAAACTATTATATTTTTCACTTTGCTGCGTCCTGTTTTATTTTTGAAAAGAATTTTAACTTCCGGCTTTACTTTTTGGAAATTATTCTCAAATAAGTTCTCAGAAAAAGCATATTGCTTACCTGAAACAGAAAATTTTAAACTTTGAATAAAATTATTATAAGGATAAAACGTATAGGCAAAATTTGCAGAACCGGCAATATTTTGTGAGCCGAATGCATACATAGGCATAATTTGGTACTCAAATTTGTTTTTAGGTAAAACAGAATTATAGAATATTGCACCTAACATAAATTTATTGTAATTATTCCACCCGACTGCCGGAATAAAATTAATTTGAGTTTTTTCTGAATTTTCAAGTATCCCAAAGAATTTAAATCTTAACGGTTCAAATTTCCTGAATATGCCTTTTGTTTTATAAATATTATTTTTTCTGTAAAGTTCAAGCATATTTAATTCGGCATCAACAACAACTTTATCAACACTTGAATTAAAATCAAATGTTTTTTTACCGCTGAAACCCGAAAACCATTGAGAAGAAATTATTGAATCATTTTTAATTCCGTTAAGCAAAACAGGAGAATTTATTTTTCCGATATTCTTTAAGGTAATTTTATTATTTTTTGCTTTTATTATTTTATAGTCAACTTTTTTTGTTGTTTTCAGTAAATCATCAAACACCCATGATAAATCATCTTCTGTTTCCGTTTCAAATATATTCTGAATGTCCTCAGGATAAGGATGTTTAAACTTCCAATCATTATAAAACTTGTGCATTATTTTATCAAACTTATCCTTACCTAAGTATGTTGACAGATAATCAAAAATACGAGCAACTTTCATATAATTTATCGTTCCGTAATTCATATTACTGAATTTTTCTGCCGAAATTGATGCTTGTTGGTCAATATTCATACGCGCAGAAACAAGATAAGCCAATTCCTGAAAAGTTTTGTATCGTAAATTTTCAATATCAAAAAACTCTGCGGTATTTTTCGGAATTCCTGCTAAATGATAAAACACATCATCTTTACCGTATTTTTCTTTCATGTATCGAGCTTCGCTGAAACTGTTAATACCTTCATCTTGCCATGTAAATTTTCTCTCATTAAAACCGAGAATACCGTAAAACCAATTATGCCCTACTTCATGCATTATAACCATTTCTAAAGAACGTGCATTTCGTGAGTTTCCTATAACGGTAATATTAGGGTATTCCATACCGCCTCCGGCACTCAGCGACGAATGAACCGCCGTACAGTGTTTATAAGGATAATTACCGTATTTCTCGGAATAAAAATATACAGCATCGTTAATATATTCAAGGGATTTTTTCCATAAATCAGCATTTTTATTAGGAAACATAGCCCATGTCGTAACTTTTTGCTCAGAACCGGGAAGTTTAACTTCACCTTTCAAAACATGGAAGCGTTTATCAGCAAACCAAGCAAAATCATGTACATTGTGTTGAATAAACCTGATAGTTTTTAACTTTTCGGATGATTCGGGAAAAGAAGCATCTTTTTTATTAAAGGAATCAATTTTTGCAGTTTTTTCTGCTAATTCATTTAATCTGTTAATTTCTTCTTGATTTTGCAAATTACCCGTAGCTCCTACAATGTAATTTTCAGGCAAAGTTATTGAAATATCAAAAGAACCGAATTCAGAGTAAAATTCACCTTGATTTAAATACGGCATTTGATGCCAACCGAATTTATCGTAAACAGCCGGCTTCGGATACCATTGCGTAATTTGGTAAGATTGACCTACATGTCCTAATCTTGAAGTTACTCCTTTCGGAAGTTTAACATGAAAAGGTGTTGTTATAATAATTTTTTCTCCTGTTTTTACGGAAGTATTTAAATAAAGCTTACAAATGTCGATATTCTTCTTATCATATTCCCACTTTATCGTTTTACCGTTTACTTTAAAATCCAAAGAATCAATATATCCTCTTAATTCCTCATTTTCAAATAATTTTCCGTACTTATCCTCAAGTATTTGTTTTGCCAATGCCGTTTTATTATTATCATAAGCATTGGGCCAAAGATGAAAATAAATAAAATCAAGATTATCAGGCGAATTATTGATATACTCAATAGTTTCAAAGGCTGACAATTCATGTTTTATATCATTTAGGCTTACTCTTATATTGTAATTAACTTCCTGATGAAAATAGTTTTGAGCAAATAAGTTAAAATTGGCAAAAATAATTATTGTTGTAATTAAATATAATTGTGTTTTCATAAATCAGATTTTACAAACAAAATATAACGAAACTATAAATCAACCTTACAAAAATACTCTTATAGTTGTCATTATTATTATTATTTAAATGTTTTTATAAACTTTATTTAAAAAAAAATATTAATTATCAGTAATTTAGATAAGTAGTATTCCTTCTCTTAATAATTTAAATAGAAAAATTAAGATTTCTTAACATTTTTTCGTAATTTTGTACAATCATTTAAAACATCATGCGTTTAAGGTATGAAAATTTTAAAATTATAAATATTATTTATTAACTAAATTATTAAATTATGAAAAAAATTAATGTATTATTAATTGCATTATTTGTAGGAGCATTATCATTTACAAGTTGCGACAATGAAATTGACCCAAGTACTATTGCAGCACCTGTTATCACATTTACAGAAGGTAACGCATCTATTTTAACGGGAGAAGCTGTTTCTGTTTCAGGAACAATTTTTGCAGAAGGCGAACTGGACTTAGTTGTAATCAAAAAAAATGTAGGCGGAACTATTACTGAGTTAGATAATGTATCAAAATTTGATATTAAAACTTCACATGACTTTCTTTTTGATTTTACAGATGTACAAGAATCATTTACTGTTACCGTAGAAGCTACAGATAAAGAAGGTGTTACTAAGTCTGCAACTGCTACAATTACGGCAACTGTTCCTGAGACTATTGTTAAAAGCACGTCTGCTGTCAGAGTTTACAGTGCACCGGCAACAACATCTTCAACTGAACAATTTGCTTCATTAACCTCTTTTACTGCTTATACATGGACAGATGCAGGAACAAATGTTGCAACAGTTGATTTGAATTATTATAACGGAAACTTTACAAAAGGAGTTAGTTATCCTCATTTTATTTCACCGAGTATAACCCCTACAACTTACACCATAAATAACGGAAATACATTAACAAGTGCTAAAACTACTTGGTTTAAAGTTTTGGATGCAACTGACCTTACTAACGTAGGAGCATGGGCTGACATTAATGATGACAGTGCAATTTCTGCAATAACAGGTATCACTTCTACAAATATTACTTGGACGGATGCTGCTGAAACTATTTTGGCTTTTGAATTAGCTGACGGCAAAAAAGGTCTAATCAGAGTAGGTGCTGCTGTTGACGGAAACATTAACGGAACATTTTATGATGCAAATGCAGATTACATTGAGTTTGACGTAATTGTTCAAAAAAATGCACCTGTGGTAAAATAGTTTTAACACAGATAAAGAAAAATTAAAGAGAGGCTTTTGGGTCTCTCTTTTTTTATGATAAACTAACTTTTTGCCATATAGCTGTGTTATACAACAAAATACAGAATCAAGAAAACTTTTATTTCATATTGAATCTTTTTATCATATTTTTACATCTTATTTTGATTCATTATGAATAATATTGACATTAATAATACGGTAAAAGAAATATTTACTGAATATCTTGATAAAAAAGGGCACAGAAAAACTCCTGAACGCTTTGCAATTTTGGAAGAAATATATTCGAGAAGCGGACATTTTGATATTGAAACTCTATATATTTCAATGAAAAATAAAAATTACCGAGTAAGCCGTGCTACTATTTACAATACAATTGATTTACTTTTTGACAGTAATTTGGTTATAAAACATCAATTTGAGAAAAATATCACACAATTTGAACGTTCTTTTAAATATAAACAGCACGACCACATGGTTTGCGATAAATGCGGTAAAATTATTGAATTTTGTGACCCTCGCATTCATAATATTCAAACTACAATAAGTAAATTAATGAATTTTAAAGTAAAATACCATTCTTTATATTTTCACGGTACCTGTGAAGATTGCCAAAAAAATTAAATCAGAGTCTTAAGAAACAGATGAAACAAATGAAAGTTGATGTATTATTAGGTTTGCAATGGGGAGACGAAGGAAAAGGTAAAATTGTAGATGTATTAACTCCCCGGTATGATATTGTTGCCAGATTTCAGGGAGGTCCTAATGCAGGTCATACTCTTATTTTTAATGATGAAAAGTATGTTTTGCATCTTATTCCTTCCGGAATATTCAGAGATAATACAATTAACTTTATAGGCGACGGTGTTGTTCTTGATCCTGTGATTTTCTTTGATGAAGTTGAAAACGTTGAAAAGTCGGGTAAAAGTGTAAAAGATAATTTATATATAGGCGAAAGAACTAATTTAATACTGCCTACGCACCGAATATTAGATGCTGCAAATGAAAATGAACTCGGGAAATCAAAAATAGGCTCAACAGGTAAAGGAATAGGACCTGCTTATGCTGATAAAACAGCACGATATTCTCTTCATGCTAAAGACATACATTCAGTTAGCTTTAAGAAGAAATACAATAGTCTAAAAAACAGACACTTAAAGCATCTTGGGGTTTATGATTTTGATTTCGATATTAAAGAATATGAAAATAAATGGTTTGAAGCAATTGAAAAATTAAAACAATTTACTTTAAAGAATAGTAATGTTTTTATTAATTCTTCTTTAAAAGAAGGGAAAAAGATTTTAGCCGAAGGAGCACAAGGAACATTACTTGACATAAATGCCGGAACTTATCCGTTTGTAACTTCTTCACAGGTTACCAGTGCAGGAGTTTGTTCGGGCTTAGGAATTGCACCGAATAAAATAGGTGAAGTTTTCGGAATTTTTAAAGCATACACAACTCGTGTAGGCAGCGGCCCGTTTCCTTCTGAATTATTTGATGACACCGGGAAGAAGCTTCAAGAATTAGGGCATGAATTCGGGGCAACAACAGGCAGAGAAAGAAGATGCGGTTGGCTTGATATGGTTGCTTTAAAATATGCCGTTGAAATTAACGGAGTTTCTCAGCTTATTATGACGAAAGCAGATGTTTTGGAAGGTTTTAAAACATTTAAAGTTTCGGAAAAATACAATGACGGCAAAAATGATATTAATTATTTTCCTAATGAATTAGATAGTATTAAACCTGTTCTGAAAGAGTTTACTTCTTGGAATGTAAATCTCAAAAACTGCAAAACAAAAGATGAGTTTCCTAAGGAATTAAAAGATTACATTTCTTATATTGAAAAAGAAATCGAAGTTCCCGTAAAAATAGTTTCAACGGGACCGGACAGAAAAGAAACCGTATTTTGTTAGTTGAAAAATAGTGATTCTATTATTTCTCAGGCACTTTTTTATAGGGAATTGTAAAATAAAAAGTTGCACCTTTTCCTTTTTTTGATTCAACCCAAATTTTGCCGCCGAGCATTTCGGTATATGCTTTTGATATTGCTAAACCTAAGCCGGTTCCTCCGAATTTTTTTGTGGTAGAATAATCCGCTTGACGAAATCGTTCAAAAATAATCTTAATTTCATCTTTAGTTAAACCTATTCCGGTGTCTTTTACAGAAAATAAAATAAACTTTTCCTCATAAATTGTTGAACTTATTGTAACCGACCCTTTATTTGTAAACTTAATTGCATTTCCTATCAGGTTTGTTAAAATTTGATTGACCTTTGTTTTATCTGTAATTATAGTATCTTCTCCTACCGGAATTCCGTAATTAATAATAAGCTTAACTTTTCCGTTACTTTTTTCATATGCCACGCCTTGAAAAAATTTATGTAAATCCAGCATACAAAAATTAACCTTACATTCCTCTTCAAAAATACTTACATGACCCGCATCAATTTTTGATATATCAATAATGTCATTTATCAAATTTAACAAGTGGTTTCCGCTTTTGCTTATTATTTCAATATAATTTTGTTTTTTTTCTTCGGGTAAATCAGGTTTTTTCAATAAATCTGTAAAGCCCAATATTCCGTTCATAGGTGTTCTTATTTCATGGCTCATATTTGCCAAAAAAGCTGCTTTCATATTTCCGGCAGATTCTGCTTCTTCTTTTGCTTTTTTCAACTCACTTATCAGGTTTACCCGTTTTGTTATATCTCTGCCTATACTTAATAATGCTTTTTTTCCGTTAAAATCAACTACTTTTGTATTAACTTCTGTATATAATCTTTTTCCGTCTTTACTTATTGCAATTGTTTCAAAAACAGAAAACCCTTTTTCTCTGATTTCTTTTATACGTTCTTCTAATTTTTCAGAACTTTCGTTTAAATCAAAATCTTCAGGATTAAGCTTCATTGCTTCGTCATAAGTGTAACCCAATCGTTCATAAAATGATTTGTTTACTTCAAGCATATTCCCCGAAAAATCATGAACTATTATTGTATCTTCGGCAAAATCAAATATATTCTTAAAATTTTCTTTACTTTGAATGAGGGCTTCTTTTGTCTTTACTTCTTTTGTTATTATTTCTTTTTCAGCAAGAAAATTTGTAATTATTCCGTTTTCATCTTTTAAAGGGAATATTGTTGTATTTTCCCAAAACAAATCTCCTTTTTTTGATTTATTAATGATTTCTCCTCTCCAAGTTTTTCCTGAGATAATTGTTTCCCATAAATTATTGTAGAAATATTCGCTTTGTTTACCCGACTTTAAAATACGAGGTGTTTTTTCTTTTAGTTCTTCCAATTTATAGCCGGTTATTTCAGTAAATTTTTTATTTACATATTCGAAATATCCGTTAACATCAGTAATAAAAATAATATTTACACTTTCTTCAATTGCTGTTGAAAAAGTATTTAATAAATTGTTATATGATTGCAAATACTTAATATGTCGAAACTTATTTTTCATTAAAAAAAATATGGCATCTAATATATTTAACTCAAAATTGTGAATATAATTATATTTTTTCAAAAAAACATCCGTGATATTAAATTATTTTGACAGAATAATATCATAATTGTAAATTTTAATCCAATAATACTTACTTTATTTTCTGAAAAAGAAAAAAAAAATTAGTTTTGCAATTGCTGTTTATAAAAGCCCGGATGGCGGAATTGGTAGACGCGCATGGTTGAGGGCCATGTTCCATTATTTGGAGTGCAAGTTCGATTCTTGTTCCGGGCACATTGAAAAAAATACAAAAAGGCGATATTAAACGTTAAAGCCCTGTTTGCTTTTCAAACAGGGCTTTTTGTTTGTCCAAAAAATATTAGAATAGCTATATCAAATGTTGAAATGTCTATATTTTGTGGTACATTTGTGGCACACTAAACAATTGAAATGAATAAAGCAGTATTTAAAATTGTCTATAATAGAAATAAAAGATTTGACAAAATTGGTCAAGCTCCGGTATATATTGAGTGCTATTTGAACCGACAAAGGAAATATATAAATAACAGGTATTAAAATTGAACCAAAGCATTGGGACAGCAAATTAAATGCAATAAAATCAAAGGCATTGCTAAATTAATATATATAGAGTGTTGTTTCGTTTATGCATTAACAGAAGCATTGACAATTCCAGCATTTGTTTGCTCTTCGAATAACATTTTTTCGTCTCATCCTTGCTAAATAATGCCTAAATAAGCTGTTGTAACCTTCTACCGTAAAAGTTTCAGCTTTTGATTGTATATGTTTTGCTTTCGGAACTATTACTTCATATGCTTTCCAATAATCACTTGTGATTATCTCCATTTTGTTATTTTTTATTTTATCCCAGAATTTGATAGCCGTTTTGTTGCTTCTGTCACCAATAACGAAGTTGATGAACCTTTTCCCAAGTCTATCAACAGCAATCCAAATCCAACAATAGTTTTTTTATTGCCGATGTAACTGTGCATTTCATCTAATTCAGCAAATTCAATAGAAGAATTATCAGCTTGCAGTTCTTTTACTTTTTCTCCAAAATCTCGTATCCAATTTAACACAGAAACATTACTCACGCCTAAAACCCTACCTATTGAACGGAAACCAAGTCCTTCTAAATACAATTGGAGAGCTTTTCTTTTTTTCGTTTCTTTTGGATATTCACCCGAACGTTTTTCAACAGTATAATTATATCCGCATTCCTTACACCTATACCTTTGAACTCCTTTTAAAACACCATTCTTTACTTTTTTACTGCTACCACATTTTAAACATTTCATATTGTTTTTCTGCAAACATACAAAATCTATATCAATTTAGCAAAGCCCGCAGTAAAAACAATTTCTGATGATGCTCCTTCATACAATGACACTGTTTATTACAACTTAAGCGTAACAGAAGACGGAAATATGAATTACTCCGGTACATACGATGATGAATCGGATACTTGGAATAATTCCGACTTACTGAACGGTAAGTATCTTTTTATTTCATACAAAAGTGTAAACTATTTAATAATAAGAGGCAGAACAGATAGGTATAAAAAGAATTGATAAACAATCTTGTTCCCAATTCGGCGTAGATTTGCGTAGCATATCTACGTCGAGCTATAACAGATAGTTTTAACTATCGTAGTAAATGTATAATGTAAAAATAAGAGAACAAAAGCATAGATGCGAAATCAAATAAAAATCATAGCAGCCTTATTACTGTTTCTGCAATTGTCATTTCAAGCAACAGCCCAAGAAATTACAGAGGCAGACACAAGCCAAACCGAAGCCCCAAACTACAAAATCCACGTTTTGGCAAAAGTTACGGATACAGAAATTGTACTGCGTTGGGCTCCGGATAATCCGATTGCATGGCATTATGCCAACCAATACGGCTATACCGTTGAACTACACACCATTATCAGAGACGGCAAACAAGTTATTCCTTCGGATAAAAAAATATTGACACCAAAAGGCATAAAACCTGCCGGTGAAGACCGATGGGCAAAAGCAGAGATAAACAAATACAATGCAGTGGCTTGGCAAGCCATATTCGGTGAAACCTTTGAAGTAAACGAAACCGATAATGAGATGATGAAAATTAAAGATAAAACCAACGAACTTGTCAGTCGTTGGTCTCTTGCTTTGTTTTCCTGCGACCACTCAACAGAAGCTGCCGAACTGTCCCTACAACATAGCCACATTTTTTTAAAAGAACTCTTTAAATTTCTTTTAGTTACGGAAAGTGTCGATAATCTTAAAGACAGTTTCTTTGTTTATCTTTAAATAGGAATGTTTCATCCGCTAGGATAGAATGGAACATTTTTGGATATTAAGGTTAAATATAGTATATTTGTACCGTAATGGTACACTAAAAACATAATTATGTTAGTAATAAGTAGTAGAGAATTTAGACAAAATCAAAAACTATACTTTGAAAAAGCAGATAAAGGAGAGCATATTATTGTTCAAAGAGGAAAGGACAAATCCTATGCTTTAACTCCTGTTACAGAAGATGATATGTATTTTAATTCTGAAATGATTAAACGGATTAAGCAAAGCGTTTTAGAGGTTCAAAAAGGAGAAACTAAAAAGATTTCCTCTTCTGATGAAATAAAAGAATTGTTAGGTTTATGAGTTATATATTAGAGTTTTCTAAAATTGCATTGGAAGATATTGCGAAACATAAAAAATCAGGAGACGAAACTACTTTAAAGAAAATTGAAAAATTACTTAATGAATTAAGAGAGCATCCAACCACAGGAATAGGGCAACCTAAATTATTGAAACATAACTTACAAGGCTTGTATTCTCGTAGAATAAATAAAAAACACCGTTTAGTTTATTCTGTAAAAGTTGAAATTGTTACAGTATATGTCTTAAGTGCTTATTCTCATTACGGAGATAAATAATTCCTCTGCTGATAAATCTCACTGACGTTCGTTTATACTCTTCATTCATGTAAGTAGTTGTAACGAGTGCAACAAAGCAAACATAAAATGAACAAACTAAAATAATGTCAGATA
>JAKISF010000041.1 GCA_021648725.1 Bacteroidales bacterium
TACACTTACCCCCTATATATACCGTAAAAATAAATACTATTTTTAAAAAGCAAAATTTCAAAGAACTTTTTATTATATTTTTCTTATTTTTACACAGTTATGATTAATCCTTAACTAAACGACATTGTTTTATGTTTACAAACATATATAAAAAATTAACAAACAACAAATATTGACGTACAAAAAAAAGTTAGTTTTTATGCAACCTCTTAAAGTTTTTATTATCGCCCGTTTATCCGTTTGTTTCTCCATACTAAGAATATTGAGAGTGCAACTAAAACAAAAATAAAATAATACCAACTTGCCAGGAAGGAATAGTTGATAGTTTTATGAATACCGGTTGCTAAGCTCATTGCGGCAACGGCAAGCCATAATATTTCTTTTGCTTTTGATTGTTTTGGATTAAATCTCATTTGAGTTGTTAAATTTTTATACCGATTAATAAAATATCATCAATTTGTTGGTGTCCTTGTTGCCATTTTTTAAGAACATTCCCTGCAATTTCTTTTTGTTTTTCCATAGGATATTTTTGGACATGCAATAATAATTCACGAAAACGTCTTGCATTAAACTTCTTACCGTTAGAACCTCCGAATTGATCTGCATAGCCGTCAGAAAAGAGATAGATTATGTCATCTTTTAATATTTTAACAAATTTATCTTTAAATTTAATATCATTTAATTTTTTATTGTAACCTACGGGCATTCTGTCGGCATCAATTTTTGTTAATTGACGGTCTCTTATAATGTATGCAGGATTATTTGCTCCTGCAAAGTTTAATAATTTTTTTTCTTTATCAATAACGGCAAGAGCAATATCCATTCCGTCTCTCGTAATCTCGTCTCCTTGTTGACTTAAAGTTGAAATTATTTTATCTCTTAAAATATTTAAAATGTCTGCTGCTCTGATGTATTTCTTTTTTTTATTTAAATCAATAACTATTTCATTTAGGAACGAGATGCCTAACATACTGAGAAACCCCCCTGGAACCCCGTGACCGGTGCAATCGACAGCTGCAATAAATAATTTGTTTTGAGCTTCTGTCATCCAGTAGAAATCACCGCTTACAATATCTCTCGGTTTGTATAGAATGAAGTGCCCCGAAAGATATTTTTTTTGGATTTCGGTATTAGGTAATGCGGCTCTTTGAATTTTTCCGGCATATCTTATACTGCCGGTAATCTCTTCATTTTGAGTATTTATTTTTTGGTACTGTTCATATATTTCTGTATTTTGATTTTGAATTTGCAGATTTTGTTTTTCAATTTCTGCGGTACGTTCTTTTACTTTGAGTTCCAATATTTCATTATATTGTTTAATTTTTCTTTGTTTTCTTCTGTAAAATACCGAAATTATGACAGAAATGAGGATTAAAACAATTGTGAAAACACCGATTATAAAAATATTGGTTTGCCAAAGCGGCGGATTAATATCAACGTGTAAAATTAATACTTCGCTTGTTTCATTCAAATCATTTATTGCCTTGAAATGTATTGTGTGCTTCCCCGGAGAAAGTTCAGGTATTGCAATTTGAGAACTTGAAAAGTTGATAAAATCATCCGAGTTTTCACTGTCAATTGCATAGAAATATTTTACGAAGTCTTTTTTTAAGAAATAAGGTGATAAAAGTTGAACAGTTATGTTTTTATAGTCACTTTCAAGCTCAAGCATTTCAAAGTTTTTATAAGCATTTCCTTTGTTGTCAGTTATATTTTTAATGTATATATTAAATTTTTTATTTTGGTAGGTTTCTTTGTTGTTAATTTTATAAATTGAATTTTGCCTTGAAACAATCCATATATTTTCTTCTTCATCAAAATTAATACTTTTGATATTATCAATTAACCACGCATATTTTAAATAATTATTATTTATTTCGGTATTAATACTTTTAAGTACTGTATTGTTTTTTGTAATTAATATGCTTGTATCGGTTAAATTAAAAATGTTATTTGATTTTTTCAGCAACTGATAATAATCAGAATGTTCAATAACATCCTTGAGTTCTTCGTTATAATAATATGCATTTCCTGATGCTAAGAATATAATTTTGTTATTTTCCTTTATAATATTTAATTTTTCGCTTTGGTCGGTTTCTATTTTAAACTGTTGCCCCGACATAACTTCCTTTCCTTTGATTTTTGTCAGAAACAAATCGTTTAATGAGCTGAGCCACACAATTGTATCATTAACTTTGAATACTTTTTGAAAGTTCTTGTTGTTGATAAAGGCTCCGGTAATTTTTTCGGCAGATATATTTTTGCCCGAATTGTATATTTTAAACAAACCTTTTGATGTTGCAGAGTAAAGAACTTTATCTTTAACACTTCCTGAAATATTATAAATGTATGCGTCAGCAATTAAAGTTTTTATTTCATTGTTCTGAATGAAAAATAATCCTGAGTTTGTTGATGCCAATAAACCTTTTGAGAAAGATTTAAGATGCTTGCATTTACTGTTAATACCTTCAACTTTTTTATATGAATATTTTACAGAGTGTAGTTCATATATTTTTTTGTATTCGGTAACAGCCTTATATATAGTTTTGTAAGATTCCTTTTCGGGCTTGTTATTATTTTTTGTTGAATGAGTATCGGTATTTTCTTCTGTATCTTCAAAGCTTTCATCGATATTTGACTCTTCCTCTTTATTTTTTTTCTTTCTTCTTTTCTTCCATCTGTTAAAAAAACCTTCCTCATCTGTTTCTGTATCATTTTCCTCGGGAGAGAAAGACGATTCTTCGGTTATAATATTTTCTGTAATGTAGTTGTTATTTGCAGTTTTTGTTTTGGATTTTATCCATTTCTTTGTTGCAACTTCAACTTCATCATAGTTTTTTATTTGTGATAAGCGGAAAAGTCCTTCTCCTGTTGCAACATACAATGTACTGTCAAAAACTTTAACATAATTTATTTTACCTTGCAAACCCGGGTAAAAGCTGTAGTTTGTAACAGGTATATCAAAAGCAACTCGGCTGATTCCGTAGTCATGTGACAGCCACAAGCCGTTTGTTCTGTCACTATAACTCGCATATATTTCATCATCGGGCAGGCCCGTTCTGTAATTTATTGTATGAGTTGTTTTTCCTGTATTTTTATCAATAAGTATTGCTCCGCCGTTAAGTGTTGTAACAACAATAATATCATTTGTATAACGGCTGCCTCCGGTAATTATACTTTCATTAATATAGTCATCGGAAGATGCTTTAAAAATTTTATATGTTTTCCCGTTGAATGTGTAAAGCTTGTTATTTTCAAGTCCGAGTATTATTGATTCTTTATCGGGGATGTTAAAGATGATTTTGTAATTTGAAAATAATGTGTCATTAGTAATAAGTTTTGCCGAATCATTTTCAATTACATAAAGACCGGAGTCGTACTCTGAAAAGTATAATTGATTTTTAAATACAAATGCACCTGAAATTGTTTTGTTTCTATTGAAGTATTCAATTTTCGGTTTCTTATAATTTTTAGGTGTAATACTTGCAATTTTGTGGTTACTTACGAACCAAACTTTATTTTTTTCTGTTATTATTTGTTTAAAGTTTTCATTTTCCTCTTTATTTTCTGAAATTGATTCATAAATATAATCTCCTTTTTTATCTTTTCTTACAATGCCGAAGCCTTTTCTTTCTGCAATATAAAATTGATCAAGTTGAATATCTTTTTTAATTAGGTTAGGATGTGTTTCAAAATAAAGCATTTCTTCTGTCATTCCGTCAAAGAAAATTACACCTTTACTTGTTAAAAAAAGCATTATTCCGGAAGCATCTTGGCTTATTGATTTTACTTTTTGATGTTTTGATAAATTGAAGTTTGTTATAAAACTATGACCGTCGGGCAATTTGTTTATAACTGTATCTGTTTTGTTTTTATTATAAATTTGATGAATGTTCCTGATTTTTTTTTTTTCCTTAATACCTGAAATAAAAAAAAGCGATGAAAAAAACAGAATTAATGAATATGAAAAGAAGTTCTTCATGTATGGTTCTCTCTTATTTGGTTGATTAATAGGGGTTTATTGCGACTGTTTGCGTTCCAAAGCAATATGTTTTTTTACGAATAATTCAATGAAAACCTTAAAAATATCCTTTTATAATTTGATATGCAAAAAAAATACATTAACACTTTCAAAATTAATTTAAAATATTGCCGGAATAATTAACTTTGCATTATTAATGAAGATTTTTAAAAAAATATTATTTTATATTATTATTGCTCCTATTAAGCTTTATAAGTATGCAATTTCGCCATTTACTCCTGCAAGTTGCAGGCATGTTCCCACATGTTCCGAATATGCAATAGAAGCGGTAAGAGTTCACGGGATTAAGGGTGTTTGGCTGGGTACTAAAAGAATATTAAAATGTCACCCTTGGGGAACATCGGGTTATGATCCTGTTTTACCGAAAGGAATGAGGAAAATTAAGGTTAAAAAGTTTAAGCCGGAAGACTATTAAAATATGTTTAAAAAAAGAAAAGGAATATTATTAATTATAGTTGTTTTTTTTCTTATAATTTACCCATACTCAAAAGAAATTAAGGTTTTTAGGGCAAAAGATACAAATTGGGATGTTTTGAATTATACAAAGAAATATAAAGAGTTTGACCCGAGGACTTTTGCTTTAATTCAAACTTATAACTTTACGGAAGAAATATTAAGTTTAGACGGAAAAGATATCACAATTGTCGGATTTATTAAAAAAGACAAACACGGAAAACATACAGATATTTTATTGACAGAAACCGTAACAGACGTTTGTTTTATGTGTGACCATGATGAGCATTACAATATGCTTTTATTAAAACCCAAAAATAAAGATTCAAATTTGTTTACCGCAGAAGATGATATATTAATAAAAGTTAAGGGAAAATTTAAGATTGATAAGAGTAAAAATGCGCATTCTGTTTATAGTTTGGAAGGTGCTGAATTAGATAGTATTAATAAATGAAAATAGATTTATTCTTTTTATTACCGATATTCAAGCAAGCAATAATGATTACCGTTTTTGTATTGGTAATGATGCTTGTAATTGAATATATTACTGTCCGAACAAAAGGAAAATGGTCTGATAAGTTTTCTAAAAAGCCTTGGATGCAAATAATTTTGTCTGCCATTTTAGGATTAGTTCCCGGATGTTTAGGAACTTATGCGGTTGTTTCAATGTATGTTCACAGAACAATAGGTTTTGCAGCCATGGTTACTGCATTGATTGCAACATCCGGTGATGAAGCTTTTATTATGTTTTCCGTAATTCCGGGAGTTGCACTAAAAATAATGCTAAGTATTTTTGTTATTTCTGTTGTCTCAGGTTTAATTTTGAATATTATTTTTAAGAAAAAGAAATTTCTCGGAAGAACACTTGACCATAAGTTTGTTCATAAAGAAGAGGATGATTGTGTTTGTTATCAAAAAGAATCTATAGTTTCTCAAATCGCAAAAATGATTTGGCAAAGAGCAGTAATACTTATTTTCAGTCTTGGGTTTTTAGTATTATTAATATTTGCCGGAAACGAACACAACCACGCATTAAGTATTTTAGAATTTGATACAGAGAAGGTACATGTTGAGCATCAGGAACACAATATCAGTAAAGACAACCATACAGAAGATTCTGAAAATAACCGCAATAGCGATTCTTGGAGTTGGGAAAGAATAACTTTCTTAATAGTTACTTTTATAGGCTTTTTTATTGCATTAACTGTACCTGACCACTTTTTAAAAAAACATTTATGGGATCATGTAATAAAAAAACACTTTTTAAGGTTATTTATGTGGACGTTCGGTGCGTTTTTAGTTCTTTATTTTTTCAACCAATATGTTGACGTAAAAACTTGGATTGAAGGCAATATATTTCTTGTTATTTTAGCTGCAGCTTTAGTAGGAATTATTCCTGAAAGCGGACCGCATATATTTTTTATAAGTATGTATGTAAGCGGAACTTTGCCGGACGAGGGTTTGCAGGCATTTGCAGTGTTGCTCACAAGCTCAATTGTGCAAGACGGGCACGGAGCAATTCCGTTGCTTGCAGAATCGGGAAAAAGTTTTGTTATCGCAAAACTTATAAATGTAGTTATAGGCTTAATTGTCGGTTATTCATTAATATTAATTTAAAATTCATAATATAAACCAAATAATAAAATCATGAAAAAAATTTTAGTGTTGCTGCTTATTCCTTTCTTATTTTCGTGCGGAGAAAGTGAAAAAGAAATTCAGTTAAAAAAACAAGTTGACAGTTTAATGAGCATTACATCGGAAGATGAGGCTTCAATTAATGAATATTTGAAAGCATTTAATGAAATTCAAATGAATTTGAATGAAATTAAAGAGAAAGAAAATATAATAACAACAAGAACCGTCGGTGATGTTGAATTGGAAGATACGGATGTTGAGGCTATTACAAATGACATTCTTGCTATTTATGAAATGATGCAAGAAAACAAAAAGAAGTTAGGCTATTTGAGAAACAAGCTGGATAAGTCTAATTCAAAAAATAAAGAATTAAGAACAACAATTAAGCTTTTGAATGATAATATTGTTCAGAAAGATTTAGAACTGTCGGATATGAGAATGAAATTATCTCAAAAAGACATTGATATAAGTGAGTTAAATTTTAAAATTGCGGAGATGGACAGTGTTCTTGCAAATATTACCTATGAAAATATACAAAAAGATTCGCTTATTACTACGCAAGAAGACCAAATTAATACAGCATTTTATATTATTGATACTAAAAAGAACCTGAGAGAAAAAGGTATTTTAGAATCTGACGGAGGTTTTATAGGAATAGGCAGTAACAAAAAAATAAAGTTAAACGACAGAGAGTTTTCGGAAATTGACACACGTGAAGTTTTAGAACTTTCATTGAATAATGCTAAAAAAGTTCAATTAATTACCGACCACCCTGAGGGTTCTTTTGAGTTGATTCAAAAAGCAAGCGGGAGGTACGAAAAAATAGTTATTTCAGATGCCGATGAATTTTGGAAGATGTCTAAATATTTGGTTGTTACGGTTAAATAATGATTTTTAAAGTTTAAAACCGGTTTAATTAATTGCAATTATTTTTATTTAATTATATTTGTAGAAATATTATATTAATTAAAAAACAGAATAATTATGAAAAAACTATTTCTTTTGATTTTAATGTCTATTTTTTTATTAGGCGGAATATACGGAGCAGAAAGTAATGTTGATAAAAGCATTCAAAATCAATTTAACAATGAACAAGTTCAAAATAATTTTGACGGAAAGCAAATTGTTCATTCAAAAAAAATAAATAAAAAAGAATTCAGAAAAATAAAAAAAGATATTCGTAAAATTTATAAGAAGAACAGTAAGCAAAAAACATTAATGGGGCAAATGTTGATGGTAGGAGGTTTGTTGCTGTTGCTTGGATTATTGTTGTATTTAATTGTTTCTGCTTCATTTATCGGAATTGCTGTTATGATACTCGGACTTCTGTTGCTGGTTTACGGAGTTTTAAAGCAATTCTTTTAAAATTTAAAGAATTTTAGAAGATAAAAAAAGGTCGGAACTTAATTCTGACCTTTTTTTATACATTAAAAATTGCCCAAACCACATAAGCAATGTAAATCAGGATTAAAGAACTTCCGAAAACTTTACCTACTTTCCATTTATTTATTAAGAACAAGAAAAACACTATAAAAACTGATGCCAAAAGAAAATAAATTGACATCTGCAAGTTGCCCGTGTTCAATTCTACTTTTCCGCCTGTTGATAAAATAATTATAAGAAACGGCAGACCTAAACCGATAAGGATATCAAAAATATTTGAGCCTACAGCATTACTTATTGCCATTCCGCCTCTGCCTTGTTTTGATACAATTACAGATGATAAAAAATCAGGAATTGAAGTTCCGGCAGCCAAAATTGTTACTGCAATAACAGCTTCCGAAATATCCAAAATATGAGCAATTTGTACTGCACTTTCAACTAAAATCCAACTTATGCCGGCAACAAAAATTATTGAAATAAAAAATATTGCCGTATTGTATTTTTTGCTCGGAAAAAAAATACCTATAATAAAATCAAACGGTGTCATTATTTTTTTATATACATTTTTTTCGTTACTGTTTTTTTCTTTCGGTGTTAATATTTTATCATTCGGGTCAGTATATTTGAACAATTTTTTCCAATAAATAACTACAACTACATAAATAATATATGTTCCCATTAATATTGCAGCTTCTGTATAAGAAACTTGTCCGTCTGACAATGTTATAAGAAGAAGAAGGATTGAAACAGCGTAAAAAAACAAATCTCTGATAACTGCTTGCCATGCAATTACGGCTTTTCGTACAATTGCCGCAGCACCTGTTATTGCCAAAATATTAAATAATGCAGACCCTACTATGTTTCCTACTCCTATTGCAGCGTGCTCTCCCGGACGAAATACCGCAAATAATGCAACAAAAAGTTCAGGTGCACTTGAGCCTACTGCCATTAATGTAGCTCCGGCCGCATCAGATGATAATTTTAAGCGTTCGGCAATTTTGTCTAATGAGTCAACAAAGTAGTCATCAACAACTTTTGCCAAAACGTAAAATGATATAAACAATAATAATATATATAAGAAAATCATAAAACTTAACTAAATTGTTTTATTTAAAGCTGTTAATGATATTTGTAATCTCATCAACTTTATTATTAAGTAATTCTTTTGTTTTGGCTTCTACCAACATTCTTAAATAAGGTTCTGTATTTGACGGTCTTATGTTAAACCACCAATTTGCATATTCAACTCTGTAACCGTCAAAATCAAAGAATGCATCAGGTTTTGATTTGCTTAAATAAAAGTCTTTAACAGCATCCATTGCTTCTTTTTTCTTTTCAAGTTTAAAGTTAATTTCTCCTGAGTTTTCGTATGCAACAATTTCTGAAATCATTTTTGAAACACTGATTCCTTTTCTTTTGTTTTCGGCAATTACATCTAAGAAAATTAGTGTTGCCAATAGTCCTGAATCTGAATAATAAAAATCTTTGAAATAATAATGTCCGGCAAGTTCTCCTCCGAAAATTCCGTCAATTTCTCTTAATTTAACGGCTGCAAATGCTCTGCCTACACGCCACATTTCTTTCTCGAACCTGTTTCCGATGTATTCGGAAACAGCTTTTGAAGTTCTTATGTCTTGTAAAAACTTCCCTTTTCGGTCTTTATAATAATCAGCAAGAACGGCAATCATTAAATCGGGAGAAATAAACTTCCCGTTTTCATCAGTAAACATAACCCGGTCGGCATCACCGTCAAAGATAATTCCGATATCTGCTTTTTTGCTTTTTACAAGTTTCTGTAAATCTTTAATGTTTTCAGGAACTAAGGGGTTTGCTTCGTGATTCGGAAAAGTTCCGTCAAGTTCGTCAAATATGTAATTCGGCTTATTTCCTAATAAGTCTTTTATAAGTAATGCAGCCATTCCGTTTGAACAATCAACAGCAATATTTAAATCAGAAATGTCGGGAACATAATCTTTCAGAAAGTTCAGGTATTCTTCTTTTTGTTCGTATTCAATAATTTTACCTTTTTTATTATTGATGACTATTTCATCATTCAGCATCATATTTTCCAAATCTTTTAAGCCTGAGTCATAACCCACGGGCAATGCATCATTTTTGGAAATTTTCATTCCGTTATATTCTTTTGAATTGTGCGAAGCGGTAATCATAACGGAAGCATCAAATTTATGTTTGGCAGTAATAAAATATACCATCGGAGTAGTTGATAACCCTAAATTATATACATCTGAACCGGCATCGTTAATTCCTTTACACAAATATTCAAAAACTTCGGGAGAAGAAACTCGCACATCTCTTCCTACAAGAATTTTTGTTGTATTTAACAACTTAGGTAAAAAATACCCTACTTTATATACATCATCTTTATTAAAATCTTGATTGTATATTCCTCTTATATCATATGCATGGAATGCTTTCATTTGTACAATTTTTTATTTAAAAACCCAAAGTTAAAAATATTTTAAAATGTATCAAATATTGATTTTTTTAATATTTATTTTTGCTGTCAGCAATAATTATTTATTTTTGTTTTTCGGTTACAAACAACTTTAAAAACTTACCTGAGAATTTTTTGTTAAATTATAATTAATTAAAAGTAGTGATATGCTAAAGAAAACTCTATTATTAGGATTAATCTTGGTTACAATACAACTTTCATTCGGCCAAGATGTTTTCAGGAAAAGTAAAAACGGTATTAATATAGGAGGGGGCTACAGAACAATAGGGGTTGATGCTTACGGCGGTAATTTTAGTTTTGAAAGGTCTGTTTATGAAATTAAACACTTCGGTTATGTTGGTGTTGCATTGAGTTCTGATATTTTGGTAACAGAAAAAATTATTCCTTCTGCTACATTAAGAGTTGCTTACCATGCAGGTTTTTTCAGGACTAAAGTTTTGGATATATATGCAGGTACGGGCTTGGCTTTTGCTGATAAAGAAACAAGTAAGAGCACATATATTAACCCTGATGCTTTTCTGGGTTTCAGGTATGTTTTCAGGCATAGTAATTTCGGTTTATTTTCAGAAATGAGTTTATACGGTGCTAATTATAGGGCAGGAATTTGCTTTGTTTGGTAAATATTTGTTGTCAAATTTACGCTTAGTTAAATAACAAAAAAGGAAGAATTTTTGAGAAATTCTTCCTTTTTTAAATTTGAGTCGTATATTAGAATAAATCAAATTTTTGCCATCCTGAATCCGGATCGTTTCCTTTTGCATCAAGTCCTGCATAGAACAACCATTCATGATTTGCAAAATGACCGTTATATGAAGGAACTGTTGTTCCGTCTAATTTAATGTCAATTGACCATGTATATGTTTGTTTCCCTTCCAAAGTTTGAGCGTCAGCAACAATAAATTCTTTTTTAGGAAACTTGTCATTTGACAAATTTATACCGAATGTTGCATGTTCTTTCAAGTTAGTGGGTAATGAATTTTTTGGAATGTCAATTTTCTCCACACTTTTAACCCATAGATATACTTTTTTAATTTCAATCGGGTTATCTTTTATTTCTGCATTAACGGTTACGTTTAAGTCTCCTTTTAATTCATTGCCGTTTACTGTTACCGTAACTTTTGCTCCGCCTCCTGTTAATTTGTTAACAGCTCCTTTAATCTTGTTTAAAAATCCCATATTGTTTAGTTTTTAGTTGATAATTACTTATTTTGTTAATTTATTTTCGGTATTCTGAGAACTTGCCCGGGATTATATCAGGTCAACATTTTTCAGCATAGGTTTATTTGCTTCAAATATTGAATTATATTTCATCGGGTCGCCATACATTGCTTTAGAAATTTTACTTAATGAATCTCCTTTTTTTACTGTGTAAAATTTTGAGTTACCTATAATCTTTATTTCGCCTTGTATAACTTCTTCTTTTTTTGCATCTCCGATTGTCATTAAATCTTCAACTTCCGAAATTCCTTTTATATTTCCGGCTGCCAATATCACCTTTTCTTTGGTAGCCAAACCATCGGCAACTCCGGTAATTGATGCTTTGTTCCCGGTTACTTTCACCTCCATATTTTCCCAAAATCATAGCGATTAACCATTTCTGTTAAAAATTTACTTTTTGCTTCGTCAGATACAGCTGTATTCTTCTCTCCCGCATCTTTACTAAATGAAAATAGCCCCATAATAATTTTACTTTAGATTAAAGTATATTTTCACAAAAATACTCAAAATAAATAAAAATAAAAAATCTAAATACTATAATGTTTTATGAACCGTAAATTAACTGTATAATAAATTAAAACTATCTCCTTGTGATATATTTACTCAGAGTTAGAATAAAAATTTTATCTTTGTTTTTTAATTAAAAAGAACAAGAAGCAGACGATATAAATTAAACAATGACAGCAAAACCAAAGCGAAAAACAAGTAAATCAAAAAAAAAGAAACCGATACCTATAAAAAAACGTATCCAAAATAAAGTTCAAGATAAAAAATTCAGAACTTATTGGGGATTATTTTTTATTTTATTGTCTGTTCTTTTACTTATTTCGTTCAGCTCATCTCTTTCAACTTGGGAAGACGACCAAGATATTATAGATTTAAGTTGGTTTGATTATTTATTTAACTCATCAACAAACTCGGAGAATGTAGTAGGAAAATTCGGAGCATTATTATCTCATGTTTTTGTTTATAATTGGTTCGGAGTTGCCTCATTTGCTTTTACTGTATTGTTTTTTATTATAGGGCTGAAATTTTTAAAATCATATAAGAAGTCACTTCTGCCCGTAACAAAAAAAATATTCTTTTCTGTGTTCTGGATATCGATATGTTTAGCCTTGTTGTTTAACAGCAGCAATAATGATGTGGTATACGGTAAGTTCGGATTCCGGATTCATGAATGGTTTAAATCAATTCTCGGTATTTTCGGAGAAATTACGGTATTGCTGATTTCGCTTTTTGCTTTTTTAATGCTGACAATTGAAGGGTTCTCAAGTAAATTGAAAGCTTTATTTGACAAAATATTTCAAGAAGGAAAACTTTCGGAGAAATTTAAGAACTTTAAAGACGGTTTTATTGCAGGAAAAGATGATGATGAAATAATTGAAAACAACAAAAAAACTATAAATAAAAAAGAAACAGTTTTAAATGATAATAAAGAAGGTAAAGAAAAAGCTATTATTATAGATTTGGATGACGAAGATGAGAATGAAGATTTTGTTACAACAGATAAACGAAATTATAAATTATTAGACAGCGGAAAAGAAATAACTGATCAAGATGATTTAGGCTTTGAAGTTGAACAAATTAAACAAACCGAAAATAATGACATTAAAAAAGATACTCAAGAAAATATCTCTGAATATATTAATAAAGAAATAAATAAAATTGAAGTAGGGCAGTTAGTGCTTGATGTTACTCATAATCAAGATATTTTGTCTGAAAAAATACATAGTAATGTTTTTACGAATTACGACCCTACATTAGATCTTTCAAATTTTGTACTTCCCGACATTGATTTACTGGAAGAACATCAAGCAGGAAATCCGGAAGTTACAAAAGAAGAACTGTTAAGAAATAAAAATCGAATTGTTGAAACTCTAAAGCATTATAAAATAGAAATTAAAAAGATAAAAGCTACAATTGGTCCTACTCTTACTTTATATGAAATAGTACCGGCTCCGGGTGTCAGAATTTCAAAAATTAAAAACTTAGAGGATGATATTGCATTAAGTCTTGCAGCATTCGGTATCAGGATTATTGCTCCGATGCCCGGACGAGGAACGATAGGAATCGAAGTTCCGAACGAAAAACCGGATATTGTTTCTTTTAAATCGGTTATTAAATCAACAGCCTTTCAAGAATCTAAAATGGAGATTCCGATTGCTCTCGGGAAAACAATTTCAAATGAATCTTATGTTTTTGACTTGGTAAAAATGCCGCATATGTTGATTGCCGGAGCAACAGGACAAGGAAAATCCGTAGGATTGAACGTAATTATCGCATCAATTTTATATAAAAAACACCCTGCACAAGTAAAATTTGTTTTAGTTGACCCGAAAAAAGTTGAACTTACTTTATACGAAAGTCTGGAAAATCATTATTTAGCAACTTTGCCTGATGCAAAAGAGCCAATAATCACGAACAATCAAGAAGTTGTTCATACAGTCAGTGCACTGAATGTCGAAATGGATAATCGTTATCAATTGCTTAAAAAGGCTAAATGCAAAAACATAAAAGAATACAATAAAAAATTTATTTCAAGGCAATTAAATCCTGAAAACGGTCATCAATATATGCCTTATATTGTTTTAGTTATTGACGAATTTGCGGATTTAATTATGACTGCCGGAAAGGAAATTGAACTTCCTATTGCTCGCTTGGCACAACTTGCCAGAGCCATCGGGATTCATCTTATCGTAGCAACTCAAAGACCGTCAACCAATATCATTACCGGTACTATCAAAGCAAACTTCCCGTCAAGAGTAGCATTCAGAGTTGCTTCTATGATAGATTCTCGAACTATTTTAGACAGTCCCGGAGCAAACAGACTAATCGGACGAGGAGATATGCTGATTACGCAAGGCAGTGATATGATTCGTTTACAATGTGCTTTTATTGACTCCCCTGAATTAGAAAAAATAACTGATTATATTTCAAAACAACAATCTTATCCTATGCCGTTTCTGTTGCCTGAACCTGAGCATGATGCAGAAGATGAACCCGGAGCGGTAGATTTGCATAACAGAGATGAACTTTTTGAAGAATCTGCAAAAATAATTGTAATGAATCAGCAAGGTTCTACTTCCATGATACAGAGAAAATTGGCAATAGGTTATAACAGAGCCGGAAGAATTGTCGATCAACTTGAAGCAGCAGGAGTTGTCGGTCCTTCAAAGGGAAGTAAGGCAAGAGATGTATATATAACGGATGAATATGCTTTACAAACATTATTGGATGCCTTACCTTAATAATTACACAGCTTACACAATTTAATCGGTACATTTTTTGTTTTATTATAGTTAAATCAAACGAACATGAAACATATAATATTAATAATCATCCTGTTATCCTGCAACTTTTTTGCATCTTCACAAGTTGAACTTAATAAAGATCCTGAAGCAAAAAAAATTCTTGATGCACTGGCAAAAAAAACAAAAGCATTTAACAGCATCAGGTTTAAATTTGATTACACAATTGAGAATAAACAAAACGGTTACAAGGAAAAACATAAAGGCTACGCTTTTTTAAAAGAAAACCGGTATAAGATTATTATTCCCGGAACTGAAATATTTTCTGACGGAACAACTGTTTGGACATACATGAAAGAAAGTAATGAAATAACTATTACTGAGCCCGGTCCTGATGAAGAATCAATTTTTAATCCTGCTAAACTATTTACAATTTATGAAAGCGGTTACAAATATTTATTAATAGGGGTTGAAAAAATTAATAACTCATCATATAATGTTATAGATTTATTTCCCGAGGAAATTGACGAAAGCCCTTATTCTAAAATAAGAATAAAAATTCATAAGAATAAAAATGAAATTTATGCTGTTGAAACTTATGAAAAATCAGGGTTAAATCACTATCTCACAGTTACAGAAATTAAACCGGACATTAAAATAACCGAACAACTTTTTGTTTTTGATGAAACAAAATATCCCGACGATATTGAAATAATTGATATGAGATTTTAAGCCCAATGATATTTTTTTTGAATTTGAATGAAATTTTGTGTAAGAAATAAATATTTTATAAATTTACAAAGTTATAAAAACAACACATGAGTAAAGCAAAAATATTAATTGTTGAGGATGACAGTATGCTTTGTACTGTTTTTGAGATGTTTCTTGATGAGTTAGGCTATCATCATTGCGGAACGGTTGCTTCAGGGGAAGATGCACTTGCTCATTGTGAAAACCACAGCCCCGATTTAATTTTAATGGATATTCATTTAGCCGGAAAAATAGACGGAGTTGATACTGCAAAAAGTATTTTTGAAAAATATAATATTCCGATTATTTATATTTCAGGCGATAGTGATGTGAATACTGTTAAAAGAGCTGTGCTGAAAAATACATACGGGTTTATGACAAAACCTGTTTATAAAAACAGCCTTGAACTAAATATTGAATTTGCAATTTTTAAACACAAACTTTTAAATACATAACCTTATTCTTTTAATATGAAGTCTAAGTTATTTTCAGTATTCTTAATCGGAATACTGTTTTTTTTACCCTGCAAAACTTCTTTTTCTCAAACAGAAAATAATTATAAGAATAATTTTATTGATTTATTAAAAAGTGAAAATAATCATAAATATAACAAGTCAAACTATAAAGGGTTAATCGGCTTTTATAAAAAATTTATTTCATCACAAGATGCAGGAAGTTGCCCATATTCTCCTTCTTGCTCATTATACGCCTATAAGTCCGTAAAAAAACATGGTATCTTTTTTGGTTTGATAAAAGCTTTTGACAGGCTGTCAAGATGTAACAGAAGTCAAGAAGAATATTATGAACACACAAAAGACAATAAATTAATTGATTACCCTTAAAAAGAGAGCAATGAGACGAATATCTGCAACATATATTTACACAGGAAAAAATATTTTAAAAAACGGAATTGTTGAAATTGATGATGATGGCAAAATCATTAATGTCATTGATGCAAAAGGAAAATTAAAGGAAGAACAATCTTTGGAATATTATTCCGGAGTAATTGTTCCCGGATTTATTAATGCACATTGCCATCTTGAACTTTCTCACATGAAAGGAATGATAGATAACAAAACCGTAAAAGGCTTACCGGGTTTTATTGATGAAATTATTTCTAAAAGAAATTTTCCTGACGATTTGCAAGAAAAAATTAAGCAAGCTGACAGAGAAACGGAAATAAACGGAATTGTTGCCGTAGGAGATATCTCAAATACTGACGACAGTTTTTCCGTTAAGAAGAAAAGCAAAATATTTTACCACACTTTTATCGAAACATTTACAATTAATAATAAAGAAGCAAACGAAGCTTTTAATACGGCAAAAGAGAATAAACAGAAATTGAATACTTTAAATTTAAAAGGAACAATTGTACCTCATGCATCATATTCGGTTCCCGATGCTCTTTATGAAAAAATTGTTGATTTTGAACCCGATACAAAAAAAGTCATTTCAATTCATAACCAAGAAACTCCCGGCGAAGATGAATTTATACAAACACAAAGCGGAGCTTTAGCAGACGTTATGAAAAACAAAGGCTTTGACTTTTCTGATTTTTCTTTCCCCGGAAATACTTCTTTGGAATCAAACTTAATAAGGCAGAAAAAAAGAGACAATATATTGCTGATTCATAATACATTCAGCAAAGAAGCAGATGTTGAATATGCCGAGAATTTCTCTAAAAATATTTATTGGGTGTTCTGTCCTTTATCGAATTTATATATTGAAAAAAAATTACCTGATTTACCTTTATTTTTCGACAAAAGACTAAAAACTTGTATCGGAACAGACAGTTATGCTTCAAATACTGAGCTTTCAATATTAAGTGAGTTGAAAGTAATTACAAAAAACTTTCCCGATATATCGTTTGAGAACTTAATTGAGTCTGCATGTTTAAACGGAGCAAAGGCATTGCAAATTGAAAATGAATTCGGAAGCATTGAAATCGGTAAAACTCCCGGCATTAATTTAATAACTGATTTTGACTTTGAGAAAATGAATTTGAAAGAATCAAGCAAATTAAAAGTTCTTGTTTAAGCAATTATAAAATCAAAACCTTCAACATAGTTTCTTGATAAAAGAAAATCTTTAATTTCTTTTCTTATACCTTTATTATTAACAAAACTGACAATGAAAATTTGACCCGGTTTAGGAATGTTTTTAAATGAAATAACATCTTCTCCGTTAATTTTATTTTCATCAACATCAATATAATGTTTAATATTTATTCCCATTTTTTTGATGCCTTTCGTTCGCCTTTTTGTTCTTTTTCCGGCTCCCCAAACAACAATGTCAGGAAAAAAACGATTATTCTCTTTCAGGTAACGAAATAAATACGGAGATTTAACTTTATAAAAGGCTTCAAATGAATAACGCTTATCAGTTCTGGTAAGGCGAGTTTCAGAATCATGCCAATCCAATAAATATTCTTGCAACTTATGGTATTTTACACCGTTTTCAATCCACCTCAAAAACATTTCATAATCTTCCGGAAAGTCTCCCTCTTTGTAAAGACCATATTTTAATGCAACTTCTTTTCTGAATAAAATTGTAGGGTTAATGACTTGAAGTTCCGAAAATCTGTTTAATACAATTTCGTCATTAGTTAAAAGCTTATTTGTATCATTTACATAGCTTAACATTCCGTCATTATTTGCATCTCCGATAAAATTAACTTTGCAACTCACGACATCAATGCCTGGATTTTCTTGCAGGAATTTATATTGTAATTTTAATTTATCCGGTTTCCAAACATCATCTGCGTCTGCTCGTGCAATAAAGTTTGTTTTAGTTTGCCCAAACCCTTTTTGTGTTGCAAAAACAACACTTTGTTTTTTTTCGGAAAGAAGAATTATTCGATTATCTTTTTTTGCATACTCTGTTGCAATTTCAAAACTTTTATCAGTTGAATTATTGTTTACTAAAATTAGTTCAAAATCAATAAAACTTTGGTTAATAATAGAATTTACCGAACGCTTTAATGTTTTTTCGGCATTAAAATAAGGAAGTATAACTGAAATCTTCGGCATAATAAAAGAATCGCCCGACTACTTTATGCAACCGGGCGAGCTTATTCTTTTGTAATATTAAAATTTATTCTCCTCCTAGCATATAACCTACTGAAAATCCGAAGAATAGATTTTTTTGAGCAGCATCACCTGTAATAGCAACAGTATTATCGTCTTTAGTTGCATAATTTGTTGCACTGTAGTATTGGCTGCTTTGGTTAATGAAATTAGCAAGTCCCATTCCGGCATTCAGTTCAACAAATACACCTGAGAAATTTGCACCGAAACCTAAATTTAAACCGAAATCAGTTTTACTGTACAAGTCGTCTGTTCCGCCGTCAAGAATAGCTCCGAAATTATCTAAGTCCGTAACTTCTAAAGCAACAACATCACCTACAGTAACTGTTCCGTTTGTAACATTACTTAACGCATAACCGAAATAAGGTCCTACAAAAACATAAGCAGGTCCGAAAGCGAACTTTGGAGAAACTCCGATATTAAGATAGCTTACATCTGTTTTGAAATCAGTTGTCATATTAGTACCTCCGACATCTTCTGACATATAATAATCAGAACCGAATTGATTATATCCTAAATCAACTCTTAAATTCATCATGTCGTTAACAGGCATTTCTCCTACTAAACCGGCGTTAAAACCTGAAGCCATTTTTGCACCGTCCGGGGTGTAAAAGTTAACAGTATATCCGGACATTCCGTATCCTACTTTTACTCCGAATTTTTGAGCACTCATGCTAAATGCAAACATTGTTGCAATTGCAAATACAAATAATTTTTTCATAATGTATATATTTTTAATTAAACATGTTTCAAAGTTATAATAAATTCTGTAAAATACAAATTATCATATATGTTCGGAAATAGGAAAGCATAATAAAACTAAGAGAGAGTTTACAGAACTATCTCTTAGTTTGCTTTTTAAGATTCTTTTAATGTCCGCCTATAACATAACCGACAGTTAACCCGAAGAAAATGTTCTTTTGTACAGGATTTGCTACTGCCTGTGTCCCGTCGGTAAAAGGGAAGCCGTATATAGTTGCATCTAAATTTGATTCATTAATTAAAGTAGCTTCATCTAAGTATGCTTGATATGTATCGCTGTTTTTATTATACATACTTGCTATTCCGAAACCGATATTAATATCGGCAAAAAAAGCTGAGTATAGATTTGCTCCTACTCCGATATTAATTCCTAAATCAATTCTGTTATTAAAATCTAAGGTTCCGTTTTGTTCGTAATATTCGTAATCGTTGTATGTTTCTTTTACAGTTTCACCGTTAAATGTTGAAACATATTTTGTTTTTTTACTCAAGGCATAACCCATATACGGTCCTGCAAATCCGTAGAATATACCATAATTAAATTTGGAGATTAAAGAAAAACTTAAATAGTTTACATTTGTTTTTGCTACGCTTTTCCAGTCTGTTCCTTCATAAACGGCATCCGAACCAAGTTGATTTACTGATGCGTCAGCTCTTATCCCTATCATATCATTTACAGGCATTTCAGCGAAAACACCCAAATTATATCCCATTCCCGGTTGGGATTCTTCGGGAACATCAAAATTTGTGGTATAACCTGTTATGTTGTATCCTGCCTTCACACCAAAATTTTGTGCATTTAGCCCGTATGTAAATAATATTAACACTGTAAATATTGATAATTTTTTCATAATAATAGCTTTTTAATTAACTGTATAAATAGGTTTGAATTAAATATAGACAATTTAAATAAGTAAGAGTAAGTTTTCGCAATGAGGTTTTAATTAAAAAACATTCCGAGCGAAAATGTTATTGTATAATTTTTAGTAAACTCATCTGCAGGCATATTATCATAATTTTGTATATTTGCTAAACCTACACCGTATCTTGCTTCTGCAAAAAATTTTAAGAATTTCACACCTAAACCTGCATTTAGCCCAAAGTCAGTTCGAGAGAATTTTATATTGTCACCGTTAAATTCCCCGGATTTAAAAACATCATTAGAAGGTATTGAGCCTTGCGCTTCAATTTGACTATTTACAAGTTCTTCTCCGTCAACAGTCATGGTAATAATTTCTTCTCCGCTCATAGCATAACCGAAGTACGGTCCTGCAACAAGATAAGCCGGACCCATTTTAATTTTCAATAATACGGGAACTTCAATGTAGTTTAAGTTTAACGAAAAGTCCGTAATAATATCTGTGCTGTCGTTTGAAATTGCTGTTTCTACATTATATCCTTTTTGTGTGTATAAAGCTTCTGCCCTTATGCCAATTTTTGCCGGCATGAACTCAAATACAAAACCGCCTTGTAATCCTGTTCCTAATGCTGCAGTTTGAATATCTTGCAGCTGAGTACTGGAGTTTATGCCTGACATATTTACTCCGAGTTTCACTCCGAATTTTTGTGCATTAGCATTTATTACAAGAATTATTGCAATTAATGTGATAATTGTTTTTTTCATTTTCGCTTTTTTAATAAATATTATTTAGACAATAAATATACGAAAAAAATAAAAACTTATGTTATAATTTTCAGAAAAACGATAAAATAAAATATTTTCAGAACATAATTTTGTTGAATATCATGTAAACGGATTTATTTTAACAATGAAAAGTTCATACCTATAGAAATTACTTTGTTTGATAAAGCATCAGCATTTATTTGAGAGCTTCCGAGCATACTGTGTATATATCTTACAAAAAAATCGGATTTCTTTGTTTTATAAACAAAACCGCCGATAATTCCGGCATCAATTCGATTAAACGTATAATTTAAGTTATTAAAATCTACTTTTAGTATCGTAATTTCTTCCGTGCCGAGGTCTGTTCTTTTATATTTTCCGTCAGTCCAATATGCAGCATATCCTCCGATATATAAGTTTAATGATGAATGTTTTCGTTTCACGACAGAATAATGACCTGTTAAAGGCACTTCAATGTAATTCATTGTATTAATTGATTTATGAAAGGGTTGCTGAATTACCTTTAAACCTTTTTGAGAGTATAAGAACTCTGCCTGAACGGAAATAATTTTATTTAAACTTTGACTAATAAATATTCCTGCAACAACTCCAGGTTTTAATTTCCTTATCGGATTTATCAATTCTTCATTGTAATCACTCAAATAAACCGCTTTTGAAAAATTAATACCTGATTTTATTCCTATAGATGTTTGGGAATAATTATTCAGATTTAAAACAAGAATTAATATTACAAAAAAAGTCAATCGCATAAAAAAAGGATTTGAAAACAAAAGTAATCAAATCCTTTTTAAATACAAATCCTTACCACGATGAGTGCAGCAAGGGTAACTTTAATTGTACAATAATTCAAAAGTGCTGTGCAACTTATAAAAAATAAAAGTAATAAAATCCGTTTAATCCTGTACGTGACACAGATATATAATTAATTCGTCCGACCTCTCAAAGCGGTCAGACGAGCTTAATCTATTTAAAATTCCATTTCTGAAAGACGTTTGTAATAGTTGTATCTCCATTTTGCATTTTCCTCAGCTGCTGCAAATAATTCATCGGCATGCTCAGGGAATGATTTATATAATGAATTAAACCTTACCTCACCTAATAAAAATTCTTTGAACATTTCAAATTTAGGAGGTTTAGAATCTAATTGGAACGGGTTTTTTCCGGCTTCTTCCAATCTCGGGTCAAAACGGTAGTTTGTCCAGTAACCTGATGCAACTGCCATTTTTTCTTCTTCCTGTACTTGATGCATGCCTTTTCTCAAACCGTGTGCAATACATGGTGAGTATGCAATAATCAATGAAGGTCCCTGGTATGCTTCGGCTTCTTTAATTGCTTTCATTGTTTGTGCTTGACTTGCACCCATTGAAATTTGAGCAACATAAATATAACCGTAAGACATTGAAATAGCTCCTAAATCTTTCTTTCTGATTTTTTTACCGGATGCAGCAAATTTTGCAATTGCAGCCGTAGGCGTCGCTTTTGAAGACTGACCGCCGGTATTTGAATAAACCTCCGTATCAACAACAAGCACATTCACATTTTCGCCTGATGCAAGAACGTGGTCTAAACCGCCGTAACCGATATCATAAGCCCATCCGTCACCTCCGAGAATCCAAATGGATTGTGTTGTCAGATATTTTTCAAGATTCATAATCTCTTTTGCTGTTTCTGATTTTTCAGATTTTAAAGCAGTCATTACTTTTACAGCGGCATCTTTTGCTTCTGTTGAGTTTTCTCTGACGGCAAGCCATGCTTCAAATGCTTCTTTTGTATCGGCAGAAACTCCGGCTTCAATCATTTCATTCATTTTTCTTTCGATGATATCTCGTTGTTTACGATTAGCTAAAGCCATTCCGTAACCGTATTCGGCATTATCTTCAAATAATGAATTTGCCCATGCAGGTCCCATTCCGTTTTTACTTGCTTTATAGGGAGTTGCCGGTGCAGAACCGCCGTAAATTGAAGAACAACCTGTAGCATTTGCTATGGTCATTGATTCTCCGTAAAGTTGAGTCACTAATTTAATATAAGGCGTTTCACCGCAACCTGCACATGCTCCGTGGAATTCGAATAATGGTTCTGCAAATTGTGACCCCTTAATATTCTTGGTTTTGTCCATAACCGTATCTTTATAGCCGATAACATCATGGCAATATTCCCAATTTGTTTGTTCTGCTAATTGCTCATCATCCAAAGGAACCATTACTAATGATTTTTCTTTAGACGGACAAACATCAGCACAAGAACCGCAACCCGTACAATCTAAAGTACTGACTTGAATTCTGAAATTATATCCTTTAATTTGTGCTTTCCCTGCTTCAAACACCATTGTGTCAGGAGCATTGTCTGCTTCTTCATCAGTTGCCAAGAATGGTCTGATACAAGCATGAGGACAAACATAAGCACATTGATTGCACTGGATACAATTCTCATTTATCCATTTAGGAACCGTTGAAGCAACAGCTCTTTTTTCATATTGTGCTGTTCCGGCGGGTAAAGTTCCGTCTTCGGCTCCTATAAATGCACTTACCGGTATTTCATCACCTTTAAGAGCATTAATCGGATCCATTACATTTTTAATAAAATCAGGCGTATCATCATCTCTTACAACTCCTAATTGAAGTTTTCCGGTCAAACTTTTCCATTCAGGTTTAACTTCTACTCTTACATAAGCATCTCCGCCTTGGTCAACTGCAGCATAGTTCATATTAACAATTTTATCTCCTTTTGAACCGTAAGATTTCATAATGAATTTCTTCATTTCATCTTTCGCCTGTTCAAAAGGAATAATTTCTGCAATTTTAAAGAAAGCAGATTGTAATACTGTGTTTGTTCTGTTACCGAGACCAATTTCTTTTGCAATTTTTGTGGCATCAATTGTATAGAAATTAATATTTTTTTCAGCCATTACTCTTTTATAAGCTTCCGGCAAACGGTTTACTACTTTTTCAGCATCCCAAGTTGTATTCAATAAAAATGAACCGCCTTCTTTAATACCTTCAAGCATATCATATTTGTATAAATACGACGAGTTTGAACAAGCCACAAAATCAGGTTGTTTTACTAAATAAGTTGAACGAATTAACTTATCTCCGAAACGAAGATGAGAAATTGTTATACCGCCTGATTTTTTAGAATCATAAGCAAAGTATGCTTGAACATATTTATCAGTATTATCTCCGATAATTTTAATTGAATTTTTATTTGCTCCTACTGTTCCGTCAGAACCGAGTCCGAAGAATTTACCTTCAAAAGTTCCTTCGGGTACAGTTGTTATTTCAGGAAGTAAAGGAAGATTTGTAAATCTCACATCATCAATAATACCGACTGTAAAATGATCTTTCGGTTCATTTCTTTCCATGTTTTCAAAGATAGAAACAATCATAGCAGGTGTTGTATCTTTTGAGGATAGTCCGTAACGACCACCCAGAAGCATCGGTTCAAATTCTCTTCCGTAGAAAATATCTTTAACATCAAGATATAAAGGATCTCCGTTTGCTCCCGGCTCAGTTGTTCTGTCTAGAATTGTAATGATTTTAGCAGATTTCGGAAGTGCTTCTAAAAAATATTTAGCAGAGAAAGGTCTGTATAAATGAACAATCATCATTCCTACTTTTTTGCCTTGCTTTTGAAGATGCTCAATAGTTTCTTTAATGGTTTGCGTTACAGAACCCATAGCAATAACAATATGCTCAGCATCCGCGTCTCCGAAATAACTGAAAGGCGCATACGGTCTTCCTGTCATTTTTGTAATTTCTTTCATGTAATCATTTACTACATCAGCAATAGGAAGATATAAATGACTTGCAGCTTCTTTTGCTTGGAAGAAAATATCAGGATTTTGAGCTGTTCCTCTTGTTACAGGATCAGTAGATGTTAAAGCATTATCACGGAAACGTTGCAAAGCTTCCATATCAATCATGCTTTTTAATTTGTCTTCATCAGGAAGTTCAACTTTTGTAATTTCGTGAGATGTTCTGAAACCGTCAAACATATGAAGGAACGGAATTCTTGTTTTAATTGCGGCAAGGTGAGCAATGGGTGCAATATCCATAATTTGTTGTGCACTACCGGTTGCTAAAATTGCAAAACCTGTTTGCCGAACAGCCATCACATCACTGTGATCACCAAAAATTGATAAGGCATGTGCTGCAACGCTTCTTGCACTTACATGGAATACAGCAGGCAATAATTCACCTGCAATTTTATACATATTCGGAATCATCAACAATAAACCTTGTGATGCCGTATAAGTCGAAGTTAAAGCTCCGCCTTGTAACGAACCGTGAACAGCACCTGATGCACCGCCTTCTGATTGCATTTCAGAAACCAAAACCGTATCTCCGAATAAATTTTTCTTTCCGTTTGCTGCCCAATTATCAACAAATTCTGCCATATCGGAAGAAGGTGTAATCGGGTAGATTGCAGCAACTTCACTAAACATATAGGATACGTGTGCGGCAGCATAATTGCCCTCACATGTAATAAATTTTTTCTTAGCCATAATTATCGTATTTATTAATAAATTCTATTTTTGAAACAACTCACAAAATTAGAATAAATATTATAATAAAACCTTTCAATTCATTTTTTATATACTTCTTTAGAACACATTTTTTAGTTTAAAGCAAAATTTATATTTTTTATTGAGGTAAAAACATCAATCGGTATAAAAATATAAAAGATATTTTTATTAATTCTACTTTACTAAGTTAAAATTTCCTGTTTTTCAGCTTGTTTCCTGTAATTTAGGTCAATATCGTATTTTCTTTTCTTGTGTCTTTTTTCCATTTGTTCAAGTCTAATTTCGACATCT